>CAZVDN010000048.1:9667-14469 GCA_964625665.1 uncultured Streptomyces sp.
TTGTAACGCGGGTGCAAAGACTTGATCAGGTTGTTTTCGAGCAGCAGCGCCTCGCCTTCCGAGCGCGTCACGGTGGTTTCGAGCGCATGGATCTGCCCGACCATCAACTGAATGCGGGGCGACAGCCCTGCCGGATTGCGGAAGTAAGACGAGACCCTTTGCTTCAGGTCACGCGCCTTGCCGACGTAGAGCACGTCGCCCGATGCACCGAGCATGCGATAAACGCCGGGCTGGTGCGGCAGCGTGGCGAGCACTTCCGCCGCATCAAATGAGGCCACGACAGAACTCCGGTTTGCCCGAAGGTTCGGCGAATGCAGTCTGTGTGAATTCCGTCATGCGCGGGTTCACTGATCGATGTGTTTGCGAATCGCCGAAAAAACGTCTTCGAACATGGCCGGGGTCAGGCGTCGCGTCTGCGTATTGTAGCGACTGCAATGATAACTATCGACCAGCTTCAACCCGCTGCCCAGGGTGTGCTGCGCGGCATGTGCAAAAGGATGGGAGGCGCGTTTTTCACCCGTCGCCAGCAATACCGCCTGATGGGCAATGCCCCCAAGCGCCAGCACCACCGCACCTTTCGGTAGCGCTTTGAGTTCATCAGCCAGAAAATGATTGCATTGCTTGATTTCGGCAGTATCAGGCTTGTTCTGCGGCGGCAGACATTTCACGGCATTGGTGATGAGGCAGTCGATCAGCTTCAAACCATCGTCACGGTGTACCGAAACGGGCGCACTGGCAAAACCGAATTTATGCAGGGTCTGATAAAGCAGAATGCCTGCGAAGTCGCCGGTAAATGGCCGGCCGCTGCGGTTGGCGCCGTGCATGCCCGGCGCCAGGCCGACGATCATGAGCCTGGGCTTTCCGGCACCGAATGGAGAAACCGGGCGTGCATGGTAATCGGGGTGTTTGGCGCGGACCTCATCCAGAAAACCTGCGAGGCGCGGACAATCGCGACAATGTTCTGAAAACGCCATCGTCGCGCGATTCGTTCAGCGCGTAAGCGGCAGTTCGCCGTCACGCGAGCCGATCGCGCGGACTGCAGCGACCGCAGATAAATAATGACGATCGTGCTGCAGTTTTTTCAGCGATTCAGCGCCGCCGCGACCATGGATCCGCGCAATCCGTGCCAGAGAGGTCGCCGGCATTTGGTAATGCAATCCGGCCAGCAGCCGGTCAGCGGACACCGGGTCATTGCAAACGAGCACCATGTCGCATCCGGCGCCGAACGCGGCCTGCGCGCGCTCAACGATGCTGCCCGCGCTGCGCGCCCCTTCCATTGACAAATCGTCGCTGAATATCATGCCGTCGAAGCGCAGCCGGGCGCGAAGGATTTCTTCAAGCCAGCGCCGCGAGAAACCGGCGGGTTTTTCATCCACATCGGGATACACCACGTGTGCCGGCATGATGGCGCCCAGGCCGTTGTCGATCAGGCGCCGGAACGGCTCAAGATCACTGGCTTCGATTTCTGACAGGGTGCGCGTATCAACCGGCATTTCATGGTGGGAATCGGCACGCACATGGCCATGTCCAGGAAAATGCTTGCCGACTGACGACATGCCGCCGTCGCGCAGGCCGTGAATCAGCCCCAGCGCAAGCTCCGTGACCGCAAGCGGATTGCTGTGAAAGGCGCGGTTGCCGATAACGCTGCTGTTGCCGTGATCGATATCGAGCACCGGGGTATAGCTCAAATCGACACCGCAGGCGCGCAATTCCGCGGCCAGCACGTAGCCGGTTTGCTGTGCCAGCGCCTTGGCGGCAGCGGCGTCGCGGTCCCACAGCACACCAAGTTCGCGCATCGGCGGCAGCTCGGTAAATCCCTCGCGAAAGCGTTGCACGCGACCGCCTTCGTGGTCCACACTGATCAGCAGCGGCGGCTGGCGCAGAGCGTGAATTTCACCGGTCAGCTTTACCAGCTGTTCCGGCGACTCGTAATTGCGCGTAAACAGAATGACGCCGCCAACCAGCGGGTGCAGCAGGCGCGCGCGCTCCGCCGGCGTCAGCGAATAACCGGCGACATCGACGATCACCGGGCCAAGCGGGATTGCGCGCGGGTTGCTCATTTTTCCAGCACCACGCAGGCGCAGGCCAGGCTTTTTTCGTCACTGATGGTCACGTGATGCCCCTTGATCCCCTCTTCATCCACCTTCGCCTGCAGGCGCGGATGAAATTCAAATCCCGGCTTGCCGCGCCGGTCCTGCACGATGCTGATACATTGAAGGGTCACGGGATAGCGGAACCCGGTGCCCATCGCCTTTGAAAAGGCTTCTTTGGCGGCGAAACGGTTGGCGACATAAAAAACGCGGTTAATCGTTTTGGTGTAGCCCGGCCATTCCCTCGGTGTAAGCACCCGTCGCGCGAAGCGGTCACCGTACTTGTCGAGCAAGCGAACGACGCGGTGGGGTTCAACGACGTCAATGCCGATGCCGTAAATCATGTTGTCAGCGTCGTCCGATGGCAGCGAGATAGTCGCGCACAGTCTGACCGAGTCCGTGCAGCAGGGCATCCGCAATCAACGCGTGTCCGATCGATACTTCGAGCACACCGGGCACCGCGGCGAGGAATGTCGGCAGATTGGCCTGATTGAGATCGTGCCCGGCGTTTACGCCGAGGCCGGCGGCTGCCGCAGCCCGTGCAGCCTCGGCATATCGCAGCAGTTCGCCTGACGCGTTCCCGGCGTCAAATGCGCGTGCATAGGGTTCGGTGTAGAGCTCGACCCGGTCTGCGCCGAGTTCGCGGGCCGCCTGCATCGCATCGGCCACCGGATCCATGAAAAGACTGACCCGAATACCCAGCGCTCGCAATTCGTCGATCAGCGGCCGGAGCCGCTTGCCGTCCCGCCGCAGGTCCCAGCCATGGTCGGAGGTCGCGGCTGATTCCTCATCGGGCACCAGCGTGCATTGCTGCGGCCTCACCCGGCGCGCGATATCGATCAGCCCATGAAAGGGATTGCCCTCGATATTGAACTCGATGTTTTTGTGCTGAGCGAGCAGCACTGCCAGATCGCGCACATCGTCAGTGCGAATATGCCGTTGATCGGGCCGCGGATGCACGGTAATGCCGTGGGCGCCGGCTTCGATCGCAATGATTGCGCAGCCCGTTACGCTGGGGATGCCCAGCGGGCGCGCATTGCGCAGCAGGGCGACCTTATTCAGATTGACGCTCAGCCGCGTCATAATTGCTGCAGGTCCTTGAGCAGCTGGCGGGTGTTGAGCATCTGGTTGCCAAGGTAATGATTGATCAGCATGCGCATCAGCGCCTTGCTCTGCTGCAGTGTCTGAGGATTTTCGTATAAATCCTGCGCCATATCGAGCAAGGTCTGGCCGCTCAATTCTAACCGGTTTTGTCCGCCGTCGTCGTCGCCCTCCCCGGCGCGCACGGGACCGCTTTCGATCCAATAGTGATAGCGACCGGCTGCCACAATGGGCTTGCCGCTATGGCCTTCATTGTCCAGAGACGGCGCGTAACCGAGCTCCTTCAACAACCGCAGCTCAAAGCGCCGCAGCGTCGCGTCGTGCGGCTGTCCCTCCGCCAGCGCATGCAGGGTCTGGTCATAGGCCTCGAAAAGCGCCTCATGGGCGTCGTCGCGCGCCACCAGCTTGAGCAGCAGCTCATTGAGATAGAACCCGCACAACAGGGCTTCGCCTTTCAGTTGCGGCAATCCGCCCTGCCATTCTGCCTTGTGCAGAGTACGCAATTCAGACCGTCCGGACCAGCTGATCGTCAGCGGTTGGAAGGCCAGGAGAACGCCACGCAGCGCCGAACGGGGCCGCCGCGCGCCGCGCGCCACCAGTGCAACGCGTCCGCGATTCCTGGTAAAGGTTTCGATGACAAGGCTGGTTTCGCGATAAGGATAGCTGTGCAGCAGATACGCAGGTTGCGAATCCTGTCTTGCCTTGTCGTGCTCAGTCATAGCCGAGTTGTTTTAACGCGCGCTCGTCGTCGCTCCAGCCGCCTTTGACCCGTACCCACAGTTCAAGATGCACCTTGCCGTCGAACAGTTTTTCCATGTCGAGGCGTGACAGCGTGCCGATTTCGCGCAGGCGACTGCCCTTGGCGCCGACGACAATGCCTTTGTGCGAGTCCTTGTCGACAATGATCGAGGCGGATATGCGCCGCATGCGCCCTTCCATCACAAAGCGGTCGATCGATACAGCACAGATATAGGGCAGCTCATCTCCAAGCAGGCGAAACAATTTTTCGCGCACGAGTTCAGCGGCAAGAAAACGCTCGCTGGATTCGGTAATTTCGTCGTCGGTGTAGATTGCCGGCGCGATTGGCAGGTATTTCGCAATGACCTTGCACAGCGTCCCGATAGCGTGTCCCTTCGACGCTGAAACCGGAATGATTTCGTCGAACGGCCGGTGTTTGGCGACCTTTTCGATGAACGGAAGTAGTTCAAGCCGTTCCTTGAGTCGGTCGGTCTTGTTTACGGCCAGCAGCAGCGGTTTGCCGACAGGCAACATGGCCATGATTTCGCGGTCTTCCTCGCTGAAATGGTCGGCCTCGATCACCATCAGCACGGCATCCACGTCCGCCAGCGCCTGGGTTACCGAGCGGTTCATGCTGCGATTCAATGCACTGGCATGGCGACGCTGAAAACCCGGGGTATCTACAAAAAGGATTTGCGCATGATCGAGCGTAACGATCCCCGTGATGCGCTGACGGGTCGTCTGCGAAATCCGAGATGTTGTTGACGGCCACGTCGAAGTCACCCTTGCCGAGTGCGTCGAAGTAGATCTTGGTCTCGAGCTCAGCGTGCTCGGCCTGGATGCCGACGCGGCGCCACTGGTCGACAGCGTAGA
>CAZVDN010000049.1:0-2806 GCA_964625665.1 uncultured Streptomyces sp.
TTGCCCGGGTCGCCGTAGAGCGGCGCATTGGCGGCGGTGCCTGCCGGATTGTCCTTCCACGGTATCTTTTCGAGCTCGACGTGGCGGACGGCGGCTGGATCGAGCGTGTCGGGCGAAGTCATGGCGCAGCCGCCGAGTATTGCGAGGACCGCGAAGAATGCCGCGCGTGCCAATGTCTTTTGCATGATGCCTCCCCTGTGATTATCGGTTGCCACGCCGCGTGCGTGCGCGGCGCGTGCGGAAATCAGCATACAACGCCCGCTGCTCAGTCGGCGACGCGTTCGATATGGTGGATTTTGCGTTCGCGGGTCAGGCGGTAGAAGCGGCGCAGTTCGGCTGTGGCATCGGCGTGTGCGCTGGCGGTGGTTGGTTGCAGGGTGCGCGCGAGGCGCCGGCAGAAGCGCGAAGCATAGTGATCGGCGCTGCGGTAAAGTCCGGCACGTTCGCCGGCCAGCACGGGATCGACGCGCGTGCGTTCGAAGAGAATGTGATGCAGTTCTTCGGGGAAGCGCCGCGGGTTCTGCTCGCGCAGCAGCCACAGGCTGCTCACGTACTTGTCGATTTCGGCCTGCAGTTCAAGTTCCATCAACGTGACGCTGCGGTCGAAGGTCGCATTCCACGCCAGATAGAGAAAGTGGCTGACGCCTTCGAGCGCCGTCCAGTAATCGGCGATGTTGCCGCCGTGCAGCGCTTCAAAGGGGTTGGCCGATTCCAGGCGCGCGAGCAGTGCCGGTTCGAGATAGACGTTGACCCACAGCGTGTCGCCGTCTTCGGCCACCAGCACCTGCTCGTCGGTGCCGCTGTCCTGCGCGGACTGCGGCAGCTGCGCGCGGTCGGTGAGCAGGAATTCGGCCACATCGTGCGGCAGCGGCACGTCGTAGATGGTGGCGAGCAGTTTCTGCAGATCGTTGAGCATCTGCGGCCCGGGCTCAGTGCGCGCGCAGTGTGACCGGCGTGGCGTCGATGCCCAGCCCCTGCAACAGGCGGCGCGCGCGGGTGCTGCCGGTCTTCAGCCAGACTTCGTAGAGCCGCAGGATATCGGCCTGCGTATAGACGTGGGCGGCGTCGCTGATTTCGCCGAGCACGTCGACCAGCGGCTGGAATTTTTCCGCCAGTTCGGCGAACACTTCGGCGAGCGCATGGCGCGGGCCGCGTTCGAGCGACTGCGCGAGGCTGCTGTAGGCGCGGCCGCCCATGGCGATGTGGTAGTCGATGTCGATGGTGCGGCGCGCGAAATGCCGCGCGAAAAAGCCGGCCATGAACAGCGAGATGTCGCCGAGCTTTTGCAGCGCGAGATCGCGTTCGGCGGCAGTGTTGGCTTCGAAGGCGGCGGCGAGCAGTTGTGCCAGTGCAATCGGGCCGCGGTCTTTTGCGTTGGGGTGCTCGAGCCGTTCGCTGCGCGCGAAGCCGGCGAGCATGTTGACGACGTAATGTTCGGTGTGGTCCTCGACTTCGATGTTCTGCGTCGAGGTTACGTTGCGGAATTCATCGCGAAAAAATTCAGTCAGGTTACTGACCGCGACAATACTGCCTCCCGCCGCCTGTTGCATATTCACTCCCCGCAAGTCATGAACACGCTTTTATTAAATCAGATTTTTCGCAATTTGTGACTTAGATCAAGGATAAATTTTTGTCACTTGGCAGCCCATGACGGCGACTGCTGACAAACGCAGCGCAGCGGTTGGTTATGCGGCGAAGTCGATTTTGAAACGCTGCGCCAGCGCATTGAGCTGTTTCGCCAGCGGCGCGCTGATCGCTACACCGTTCGCCGCACGTTCGCGTTTTCGCCGCGCGCGTTCCTGTCCCGGCACGCGCACCCGGGTAACGCCGGGCAGCGGTTTCGATTGCGCGAAATCGCCGATATGGCGGTCGAGTTCGGCGCCGAATGTTTCCGCCGGCGTGAAGCGCGCGATGTCGAGTGCAATGACGAACTGGCCGCTGTTCACGCCGAAGCCCGAACCGCTGCGCGGAATATCGCGGCCGAAGGCGGCACCATTGAGCGAGCCGGCGAGCAGCCCGATGGCGAGGGCGAGGCCGCTGCCCTTGTGTTCGCCGATGGGCGTCAGCAGGCTTTGCATCATCTTCGCCGGATCGGTGACGGCGTCGCCGGTCTGCGGATCGATCATCCAGCCTGCGGGAATGGCTTCGCCGCGCAGCGCCGCCGCCTTGATCATGCCGGCCGAAGCGACCGAGGTGGCGGTGTCGATGATGACCGCTGGTTGTTGGCCGGCCGGAATGCCGATGGCCAGCGGATTGGTGCCGAGCAATGCTTCGGCGCCGCCCCACGCTGCCATCTGATTGAACCCCGAGACCGCGCCGTAGAGGCCGATCAATCCGGCGTCGGTCAGCATCGACACGTAAACACCGCCGGCACCGGCGTGATTGGAATTGCGCACGCCGACCCAGGCCAGCCCCGCCGTTTTTGCGAGTTCGCCGGCGAGACGTGTGGCGCGTTCAACCGCCAGGTGGCCCATGCCGTTGTCGCCGTCGATCAGCGCGGTGGCCGGTCCCTGATTGAGGACTTTGATCGCAGCGCGCGGGTTAATGTCTTTTTTGTCGAAGGCATCGACGTACTGCGCGAGACGAAATATGCCGTGGGCGTCGGCGCCGGTGAGATCGCCTTCGATCATGCATGCGGCGGTGACCTTCGCATCCGCAGCAGGCATGCCGCAGGCGGCGAGCACGTCGGCGGCGAACTGGGTGAGTTTTGGGGCGGCAATGTTCATACAGGATTCAGCATGCAGAGTTAAGGCAGGCGCATGCCCATCCGAGGTTGTGCTGCGCGTCAGGGGCGGATGTTACGGTT
>CAZVDN010000049.1:2828-14431 GCA_964625665.1 uncultured Streptomyces sp.
CTCGAGCTTCAGTTTTGCGTCGTTGATCACCTTGCGCCACTGCGGTACTTCGGTGCGGATGATGTTGGCGAACTGTTCCGGCGTGGTCGCGGAAATTTCGGACCCGGTATTGGCCATTTTCTCGCGCATCTCGGCAGTTGCGGCGGCCTTGGCCCAGATGCCGTTGAGACGGTTGATGATGTCGCGCGGCGTGCCCGCGGGGGCCAGCATGCCGTACCAGGTGATCGCCTCGACGTTGCTGACGCCGGCTTCCTGCGTCGTCGGCACCTGCGGCAGTGAGGCGAGGCGCGTATTGCGCATGACGGCGAGCGCTTTGACGCGGCCGGCCTGGATATGCGGCAGCGCGGCCGGCGGGCCGATGACGACGAGATCAACCTCGTTGCCGATCATGGCCACCAGGGCCTGACTTGAACCCTTGTAGACGACGCTGACCAGATTGAGATTGGTCTTGCTCAGAAACAGCACGCTCGCCAGATGGGTTGAGGTGCCCAGGCCGCTGCTGCCGAAATTGAGCTTGCCCGGATTGGCGCGCGCGTATTCGACGAACTCTTTCAGATTGTTCGCCGGCAGCGCCTGCCGGATGGTGATCAGGTTGGCGATTTCCGCGAGCAGCGTGATCGGCGCGAAGTCCTTGACCGGGTCGTAGCCGAGTTTGCTGTAGAGGCTGGGGCTGATGGTGAGCGAAGGCGCGCTGACCAGCAGCGTATAACCGTCGGGCGCGGCCTTCGCCGCAGATTCGATGCCGATGTTGCCGCCGCCGCCCGGCCGGTTGTCGATGACCACCGGCTGGCCGAGGGCTTCGGAGAGTTTCTGTCCGGCGAGCCGCCCGGTGACGTCGGCAGCACCGCCGGCGCCCGGAAACGGAATAATGACGCGCAGCGCCTTGTTCGGCCACGGTTGGGCGTGCCCGATCGTGCAGGCGCAGAGCGCGAGCGCGGCGGCAACGCTTTTTAGTGCAATGCGCATGCTCAGTTCGGCGGCGGCGCGAGCGCCGCCGTAGGGCACACCGCAGGGACCGGCCTTGCCGGTGGTCAGATCGTCGTTGCGGAATAGGCCGGTGATCAAAGAGGCACCGGTGAATTGTTTGCCTCGCTTGATGTGTGCGCTTGCCATGGTCGTCCTTCTCCGGAGTGCGGAACAGTTACAGCGCAGGCCGTGCCGGCACCGCAGCCCTTTTATTTGGTTGCTTCGAAGCGGATTTGTTTCAGCCGGTCGGGTGCGCCCGGCAACTCGACGCTGCCGGCCGGGAATTGATTGAAGCTGAGTATCAGCGCAATGATGTCGGCGTATTCCTGTTGGCTCAGCGATTTCGGATCGGTGGTCGGCATCGTATTGCGGACTTTTTCGAACAGGTCGCCGACGCTGTAGGCGCTCCAGTTGGCCATGAAGCCTTCGCCGGCCAGCGGCGGCGCTTCTCCGGCCGTGAGTTTCGGCCCGTGGCAGGTTTCGCATTTGACGGCGTAGAGCGCGGCGCCGCGTTTGATCTGCGCGGCGGTATAGGCCCCGTCTTTGGCCGAGCGCGGTTCTGCGGACTGCGCCGGGAAAGGCATTGCCAATCCAAATGCCGCTGCAGCAACCATTGCGGCGTGTGAGGTAAAACGTTTCATCATTTCCTGGCGGCGTAAGTTTTGCTGAATCCGTTGCGGTTGTTGGTGACGGTGAATTTGCCGTCGCGCGCGACCGTGGCCCTGATCGTGTTGCCCTTGCACTCCGGGGTGTCTTCGAGATTGGCGATCATGTCTTCGATGGTGTTGTGCGCCGGGTCCTTGTCGAGCAGCGCCAGATGGCCCTGCCAGATGCCTTCGATGCCCGGGATGCCGGCCATGCGCAAATAGGAATTTTTTTCGTAACTTGCCGGCTTGGCCATGTTGACGATCGGCTGGATGCGTTTGTCGGTCTGGCCGAGGCCTTTTTTCGGCCCGTTGTTGACGACGATCACCTGCGGCTGAATGGCATTGAGCAACGCCGGAGAACCGGCACCGTCGAGCCCACCGTGGCGGCTCGATTGATAAAGCGTGATTTTTCCGACCTTGTTGACGGGGCAGACCAGTTGCATCTCGGTGCGCCAGTCGAGGTCGATGAGGTTCAGGTAGGTGAATTCGCCGAATGACACCAGCACGCCGACCATGCGTGAATTTTCAAAACCGGCCGGCGACATTTGCGCCGCGTTGTCGCAGAACTGATTGGCCTTGCCGCCGTTGAGCGGCCCGGCGATGACGGTTTCATTGGCGGTAACCACGCGCACATCGACGCCCTTGAGCGGAATGCGGTCGCCCGGCTTGACGATGGCGCGTTTGCCGGACGAGGCAGCGGTGTAGCTGTCATACCACTCGCGGTTGACCAGTTCGACCATGTCATTGGGGCCGTAGTAGCGGCCGACCGGAATCATTTTCGTCAGTGCGGCGAGGCCGCCGGCGTGGTCGCGGTGATAGTGGCTCAACACGAGATGGTCGATTTTCGTCAGGCCGGCAGCGCGCGCGGCGGCATGGATGCGCGTGGCGTCACGGTCCTCATTCGGATAACCGGTGTCGATCAGCATCGATTCGCCGGAGGGCGCGATAAACAGGGTGGCCGCGCCACCTTCGGTGTCGATCCAGATGATTTCGAGTTCGCGCGGTTGTGCCGGTGCAGCGCTGCTGAGAACAAGCAATGCGGCAGCCTGAACGAGCGCGCGGCGGAGCGTGCGGTTAAGCGACATGATCCCCTCCCGTGGGTGGTGGCCCCGTTATTGTTGTTGTCGGCGCCGGGCCTTCATTGTAATCGCGCCGCGGCGGCTTGTGGCCGAAACCGCTCGCGGACCGGGTGGTCAATCGACGCGCACAGCGGCGTCGCGGAACATCTTCTGCATTTTCACGAACTCGGCGCGCAGCAATGCGTCATATTCCGCCGCGGCCAACGGTGCCGCCGTGAGCCCCTGCCGCACCAGCGTTTCGCGCATGGCCGGCGTGTCGGCGGCGCGCAGAACTTCCGCACTCAGGCGCTCGATCACGGCCTTGGGTGTGGCCGCAGGCACTGTGATGCCCTGATTGCCGGTCAGTTCGAACCCGCTCATGCCCGATTCGGCCAGCGTGGCGACGTCCTTGAAGCGCGGCACGCGCTGGCGGGAACTGACGCCCAGCGCGCGCAGTTTGCCGGCGGCGAGTTGCGGGATCAGCGCCGGCACATAGGCGATCAAAAGGTCGGCGTGGCCGCCAATGACCGCGATCATCGCCGGCGCTTCGCCCTGATAGGGCACATCGACCATGTCGATTTTGGTGGTGAGCTTGAGTAAGGCGCCCACGAGATGCGCACCGGAGCCGGCGGGGTTCGAGGCGTAGGTCAGCTGGCCGGGCCGCGTGCGCGCCAGCGCGATCAGTTCCTTCACGTTTTTGACCGGCAGCGACGGGTGCGCGGCGACCATCCACGGGCTGCTTTCAATGCGCGCGACGGCGGCGAAATCCTTTTGCGTGTCGAACGGCAGGTTGTTGCGCAGCGCCGAATTCGCAGTAAACGAAAAGCCCGTCAGCAGCAGCGTGTGGCCGTCAGCAGGCGCGCGGGCCACCAGTTCAGTGGCGATGACAGTACCGCCGCCGGCGCGGTTTTCGACCACGACGTTCTGGCCGAGCGCGGCGCCCAGCGGTTGCGCCAGCGTGCGCGCGACGACATCGGCAGTGCCGCCCGGTGGAAAGGCGACGACGAGGCGCAGCGGTTTCGCCGGAAAATTCTGCGCGTGGGCGGCGGCGACAAAGGCCGCGATTGCAAACGCTGCCGCCTTGGTTGTAGGGTAAATCATAGTTGCACGCGATTAATCATGTCGCCGACACGGCCGTCGAGAAAGCAGCGCAGATTGGCCTCGATGATCGGCCACTGCAGCGCGAGATTGTCGTCGCTGCTGCCGGCGACGTGCGGCGTGATGATGACATTGTCCATGTCCCACAACGGGCTGTCGGCGGGCAGCGGTTCGGCGTTGAAGACATCGAGGCCGGCGCCGGCGATGCGTTTGGATTTAAGGGCGTCGATCAGGGCCGCCTCATCGCACAGGCTGCCGCGCGCGAGATTGAGCACGAAGGCGCTTTTTTTCATCATATTGAGCAGCTCGGCGTTGACGAGGTGGTGGGTGATCTTCGAATACGGCGCGATGAGCACGAGAAAATCTGCCTCGGCGGCAAGCATCTTGATCGAATCGTAACCTTCGACGCGGTCGAAATGCGGCAACGCGCGCGGCGTGCGCGAAACGCCTGACACCGTCATGCCGAAGGCCTTGCAGCGCGGCGCAAGTGCTTCGGCGACCAGCCCGGTGCCGACGATCAGCACGGTTTTGCCGGAGAGCCGCACCTGGTCCCAGCGCTGCCAGCGGCGATTGCGCTGGTTTTCCAGCGTCTGCGGAAAGCGGCGCGCGAGGTTCAGCATATAAAGAAAGGCCATTTCCGACATCTGCGGGCCGTGAATGCCGCGCATGTTCGTGATGACGATGTCTTTGCGCAAGGTGCGCGAGCGTTCAAGCGCATCGGTGCCGGTGGTCATGGTCTGGATCCAGCGCAGCTTCGGCGCCGCGGCGAGGCGCGCGTCAGTAAAGGTGTGATCGACCGAGACGATGATCTCGGCACCGGCCAGTTGGTCTTCGGCCGCAGGCAGATCGACGGCTGTGACGACCTCAAGTTGCGGAAAGCCTGCCTGCAGTTTGGGTGCGAAATAGGGAAAGTCGCGGTGAGCGAAGAGCAGTCGGGGCATGATCTGAATATATGATGGCGCTGTTGCGGGATGCGGCGGCTGCCAAGCTTCCGCCAGCCTCGCGCGTCCGTCAAGCGCGATTTGCCGGTCGTGCGACAATCAACAAAACAGTGGGAGGAGCGTCAACGATGTGCAGGCAAATGTCGGCATGGCTGGTGGCGGGAGCGATGATGGCGACGGGTGTGGCGACCGCAGCGCAAACGGTATTTCCGGACAAACCGATCCGTATGATCGTGCCGTTTTCGCCCGGCGGCACCTCCGACACGCTGGCGCGCATTCTCGGCCAGAAACTCAATGAATCCTGGGGCCAGCAGATTGTCGTCGATTCGCGGCCCGGTGCCTCCGGCATTATCGGCACTGAAATCACCAAACGCGCGCCTGCTGACGGCTATACGCTGATGCACGGCAATATCAGCCAGTTCGCCATCAATCCGTTCATCTTCAACAAAATCCCCTACGAAACGCTGCGCGATTTCGAGCCGCTGAGTCTGGTGGCGACGGCGCCGCAGTTGCTGGTGGTGAATCCGGCGGTGCCGGCGAAATCGGTGAAGGAACTGATCGAGCTCGCGCGGGCCAAACCGGGTGCGCTGAATTTCGGCTCCGGCGGCGTCGGCACACTGGCCTATGTCGGCGGCGAAATGTTCAAGTCGGCCACGGGTGTGAATCTCGTGCACATTTCATACAAGGGCACGGTGCTGGCGCTCAATGATGTGATGGGCGGCCAGGTGCAGGCGTTGTTTTCCGACATGCCGATCGCGCTGCCGCATGCCAAGACCGGCAAGCTGCGCGCGCTTGCGGTCACTGGTGCAAAACGCTCGCCGCTGGTGCAGGGCATGCCGACGGTGGCCGAAGCGGGCGTGCCCGGCTATGCGCTGGTGAACTGGTGGGGCATACTGGCGCCGCGCGGCTTGCCGCCGGCGGTTGCCGATAAACTCGCGAAAGAAATCGCCCGTGTGCATACGCTGGTCGACATCACCGAGCGTTACGCGGGGTTGGGCGTCGAGGCGACCGGCAGCACAGCCGCAGAATTTGTGGACTACATCAAGGCGGAAGAGGTGCGCTTCGCAAAGGTGCTGAAGGAAACCGGCGTTAAACTGGACTGACGCAGCCGGCGTCAGAGTGGACTGACGCAGTCAGCCGTATCGGGGGAGAACGCGATGCAATTGAAGTCACGCCATTTTGAAGCCGCCGACATGGCGGCGGCGATGGAGTTGTGCCACGAAAAGGGCTGGAGCGACGGCCTGCCGGTGGTGCCGCCGACGGCCGGACTGGTGGGCGCCATGCTTGAAGCCTGTGCGCTCGAGCCGGACCATGAAGTCGCCTTCATCGAGAACCGCCAGGTTTCGGTGCGCGCCGAAAAAATCGCCATCAACGCGGTGCTCGCCGGCTGCAAACCGGAATACATGCCGGTGATCGTGGCCGCGGTGGAAGCGCTGGCTGACCCGCTCCACGGTTATCACGGCCCCGGCACCAGCACCGGCGGCGCGGCGGTGCTGATGATCGTCAACGGCCCGATCGCGCGCGAACTCGGAATCAACAACGACCACAATCTGTTCGGCCCCGGCTGGCGTGCCAATGCGACCATCGGCCGCGCTGTGCGCCTGATCATGCGCAACACGATCGGCACCATTCCCGGAATCCTCGATCAGTCGAGCCTCGGTCATCCGGGCAAATATACCTACTGCATAGCCGAGAACGAGGCGGACAGTCCGTGGCCGCCGCTGCACACCAGCCGCGGTTTCAGGCCGGAGCAGAATGCGGTGACCATCATGGCGGCCCTCGGCGTGCACCAGTATTCGAACGGCCTGTCGGCCACGCCGGAAGGCGTGCTGACCACCGCCTGCGCGCAGATGCGCGTCTCGGCCGGCACCGCGCGCCAGCCCTGTTATGCGATGGTATTCGCCGGCGAGCACCAGGCCATCATGAAAAAGGCCGGTTACTCGCGCGACGACGTGAAGAAATTCGTCCTGGCCAATTCGAAAATTTCCATCGCCGAGTTGAAGCGCATGAACCTGAAGGCCGGCGCGATCACGGCCGATGACGAAAAGACGATGATGAACCTGGTCGAAACGCCGGATGATCTGCTGATCATTGCCGCCGGCGGCAAGGCCGGTGTGCAATCGTGTTACATCCCCGGCTGGGGCGGCGAGGCCGGCTCGCAGGCGGTGACGAAGGAAATCCGCAAACCCTAGCAGTTGTTTTTACAAGGAGCGCATGATGACAGTGCAAATCTACGATCCGACGATTGAAGCGAAGAGCCGGCACATCGATTTCGTGGCGCGGCCGAAATCGCTGGCCGGCCTGCGCGTCGGGCTGGTCGACAATTCGAAATTCAACTCCGACCAGGTGCTCGAACGCATTGCGCAGATCCTCGAGCGCGAGCACGGCGCGAAGGCGCACCTCATGCGCCGCAAGCGCACCGCCGGCATCCCGGCCTCGCCGGAAATCATCGCCGAGTTCAAGGCCAACTGCGACGTGGTCGTCGCCGGGGTCGGCGACTGAGGGTCATGCAGCTCGGGCAGTGTGCTCGACAGCATTGTGTTTGAACAGGCCGGCATGCCTTCGGCGTCCATCATCACCGATGTTTTCCACAAAACCGGCGAGGCGATGGCGCGTTCCTGGGGGCTGAAGAATTTCCGCTTTCTTGAAATGCCGCATCCGATCGCGAATCTGACGCCGGCGCAGCTCGATGAACGCGCGGCGGCGATGGCGCCGCAGGTGGTGAAACTGCTGCTGGAGGGGCAGCCGGCCGCCCGCGGTAGCTAGGCGCCGACGACGCGGTTCTTGCCGGCGCGTTTGGCCAGGTACATCGCCTGGTCGGCGCGTTTGATTGCATCCTGCGGCGTTTCGCCCGGCGCGAGCTGGGCGACGCCGGCGCTGAAGGTGATGACGATTTTTTCGTTGTCGGCAAGAAAAAAACGTTTGGTCAGGGCGCGCTGCAGGCGCGTCATGGCTTCGATGCCCTGCTCGATCTGGGTGTCGGGCATGACGATGACGAATTCCTCGCCGCCGTAGCGTGCCAGCGTGTCCTGCGGACGCATGCTCTCGCGGGTGACGGCCACCAGGTGCGCGAGCGCGGCATCGCCGGCGTCATGGCCTTTAGTGTCGTTGAGCTTCTTGAAATTGTCGATGTCGAGCAGCGCCGTGCAGAGCGGCGTGTCCTTGCGCTTGACGTCGGCGATTTCGCGCACCAGCGCCTCGTCGAGGCCCTTGCGGTTGAGCGCACCGGTCAGCACGTCGTGCCGCGCCTGCGTGCTGGCGGTGTCGAGTTCTTGCTGGAGCCGGGTGATTTCAGCCTGCGTGGCATTGACCTTCTCACGCATGCTGCGCAGTTCTTCGTGGGTGTTGCTGATTTCGACGGCGATGCTGCGCGTCGTCGAGACCACTTCTTTCATCACCGGGCCGATGTCTTCGAGGGACTTCGCCTGCTCGATCCTGCGCGCGCTTTCCTCCATCTTGTGGTGATGGGCGCTGGTCGATTCAGTCATCTGCGACAGGCGCTCGACAAAGGTGGCCAGCATGCGGCGCATTTCCTCCTGCGCCTCCATCTGGCGGCCTTTTGCCATCACCTGCTTGAACATCATTTCCTTGATGCGGCGTTCGACGTCATCGAGGCGGCGCAGCGACAAGGGCGGCGCGGCGGCTTCCATCAGGGCGTCGACCTGTTTTTTCATCCACTGGTCTTCGCGCGAGAGTTCGCCGATATTTTCGATGATCAGCTTCAGCAGGCGGAGCAGCGTGTTGCGGATTTCCGCCTGGTCTTCGGCCGCAAACGACATGCGCAGCGTGAAGTTGCCGAGCAGCGGTTTGATTGCCGAGAGGCCGCTCGACGGATCGCGGATGGTCGAGATGAGCCGTGCCGCCTGCTCGGCGAAACGCGCATCGTCGGTGCCGAGCGCGGGCAGCGCGTTTTCAATCAGGCGCGCCAGCTGTTCGAGAAATTCCGCGTTCGACGGTTCGGCTTTGGCGGCAGGCGCCGCGCCCGCCTGCGGTGCGGCCGCGGCGGCCGCATTCGCATAGCCGACAAGCGCATTCTGCAATTCGGGCCAGTTCTGCTGCGCAATGGCGTGGTCGAGCTGGGCGCGTGATCGTTGTTGTGCGGGGGTGCGCAGCGGCAGCGCCTGAATGATGTGACGCAGCGAGTCCGCCGGAAAAGGCGGCACGTCCGGCGTGCCCGCGACTTCGTGATAGACCGTGCGGAAATTGGCCGGCGTCGGCGCAAGTTTGCGCGTCATCAGGAGCTTCAGCGTATCGCGGGCGATCTCGGAAGGCTTTTTTTCGGCGACAGTCATGCGGCATCAGTCATCGGGCGCGCGGCGGAATGTGGCGCTGGATGATTGTAGGCGGCAGGGGCGGTAGTCAAAACCCCGAATTGGGCGGGCAAAACCGGGCTGTTCGCCGATTTGCGTCAGGGCATTTCGGGCGATTGTAGCGGGGCGGACGGGCGTATCGGTGATTTGATATTAATCAATACATCGGCCGCGTCAATGATTATCCTGTTACACGGTGGATTTTTACTTCAAATTTCGGCAGGTAACATGAATTCAACAGTGTGCCGGCGCTGCACCGACATTTTCAATTCGGTTGAAAGCGTCATCAAAATTCTGCAGAACGATTGGGGACGTTGCACCGGTTGCGCAAACGGCGACGTGCTCGATGCGCTGACCAAACAGTTTCGCCTGCGTGCACCGCGCTGGTGGGTGGTCGACAGGGCAGTGATCGTGCCGATCTGGATCGTCGAGAAGCTCAAAAAGCACCCGGAGCTCACGATCACCGCGAGCGCCGTGCCGGCCGGCTACTCAGGTTTCCGTCTGGATGCCGTGGCTTTCCAGCATTGATTTGATCCGCGGTTCGGGCTTCCAGTAGTTGGGGCCCTTGAGAAACTTTCCGTTTGCATCGTAGATCGGCTTGCCGTCGGCGCCGAGCTTGCTCTCATTGCTGTCCATGATGATGTCGAGCACTTCTTCGAGCGGCAATCCGTACTTCAGCGCCTCCGAGCGGCAGTAGACGATGATGTCGCCCAGAACGTCGGCGATTGCCACGGCAACGTCGGCCGGGCTGCCGCCGCTTTTCGCCAGGACGACAATCTCGTCGATTTCATGCACTTCATCCATCAGCGTCGCCTTGAACTTGCCGAGGCGTTCAGCGGTATCGGGCGGCAGCGTCGGGCGGTCGTTGGCGGGCAGTTTGTACATCGCATTCATGGCGGCAATGCGGGCGGCGAAGGGTTTGTTCATGGTTCGGGGGCCTGTAGCGGGATAGCGGGAATCAGGAAACTCATACGCGCGTAAGCGCGAGGATGTTGTTGACGTTGGGCTGGGCATCGAGCGACCACAGCTGCTTCAGCAGGGCATCAACCCGGTCGGCTTTGAGGTGTTTGTTCGCGAGGCCGCGGAATTTTTCTTCCATTTCGGCGTCGGTCATCGGGTTTTTGGAATGGCCGCGATGGTATTCGACGCGCACCTTGTGGCGCGCGCCCGACTTCAGCACGAGTTCCAGATCGCAGAGATTGATCTCGGCTTCGCGGCGGTCGGCTTCCTCGGAAGGAATGACTTTCACCTTGCTGACGAGGGCGAGCAGTTTTTCGTCGTGCAGGTAGGGGGCTTCGTAATAGCTCTCGTCGAGTGAGCCGTACATGAAGATCACGCCGGTGGAGTAAGGCATGCTGTGATCGGCGGTTTCATGCGTCTGCGGCCGCCATTTGTCGGGGCTCGCCGCCATGACGTGAATGGCGCCGCGCGAAACGTTGAGGTTGATTTCGGCGATTTCGTCGGCGTTTTTGATGAAGGCGCGCGCCTCCATGGCGGCCTGGGCCACCGTCTGCGAATACTGGCCGAGCGCAAAGCGCTTGGTAAAGGCTTCCGTAATGCACAGCGGCGCACTGCCGAACGGCGCCGGCTTGAACACTTTTCTGCCGTTGATGACGTTGAAAAAGCCGTCGCGGCCTTCGAATACTTCGCGCGGCCCGGTCATGCCGGCCTGCGCCATCATGGCCGAGAAGATCGCCTTGCGGCTGGCGTCAGCGCAGGAATAGGACTTGAAATTCGACAGCGTGCCGACGCGCCCCTGGTTGAGCGCGGTGTTGGCGCCGACGGTGATACCGATGGCGTTGGTGAGTTGTTCTTTGCCGAGCCCCATCAGTTTGCCGGCGCCGACCACTGAAGCCATCCCCAGCAATGTCGACTGGTCGACGCCCATCGCGCGTGTTGACATGACGTTGACGATTTTCCCGAACACCTCATACGTCAGCACCATCGCCGTGATCAGGTCCCGGCCGCTCCGGCCGTAGAGTTCGGCGGGCGTCAGCAATGCCGCCAGCGAATCGCTGGGGTGGCCGCTGCCGCCGGCGGCGATATAGCCGTCATTGAAGTCGAGGTAACGGATCATCACACCGTTGGCGAACACCGCCATTTCCGGCGTGGTTTTCTGGCCGGTGCACATGACGGTTGCCGATTGTTTGGCGCTGACGTTGTCGGCGAGCTTTTGCGCGATGCGCGCCGGCCCCGCCGTATGGCCGCCGATTGCGCAGCCGATGGTGTCGAGAATGATGCGTTTGACGGTGTGCGCGACCGCCGGCGGGATGTCTTCGTATTTGAGATTGACGGCGTAGTCGGCGATGGCTTGCGACAGTGTCGGCTGGTTGGCAATGGCCTGGCTCATGCGGGGACCCTCTTTGCTGTTTTGCGCAACGGCTGGCATGGCAGCGGCGGCGCCGGCAGCAACGCCGCCGGTGGCAAGCTGTGCGAGAAAGCGGCGGCGCGCCGCGTCACCGGCTTCGCCGGGTTGATTTTGATCTGCCATGACATCCTCCAGTGGTGAATTGATATTTTTTTATGTGTTCAGTTTAACTGACGTACGTGGCGTGCGAGCTGGCGCGGGCCGACCTCGCCGCC
>CAZVDN010000050.1:0-1286 GCA_964625665.1 uncultured Streptomyces sp.
GGCCTTGCGCATTTCGTGCGCGGAAACGCGCTTCGCGTTTGACATGGATCAAGCCTGATTCAAATGACGTGACACATTATATCATTTAATATATTATTGTCTAATAGATTGATTTCCACCTGTCGCAATTATCCAGCCATCAAACAAGGAGCGCATATGAAAGCCAATATCGGAACTGCAGACCGCATTGTTCGCATCATCGCCGGCGTCGCCCTCATCGCACTCGCCGCTACCGGTACCGTCGGTGTCTGGGGTTACCTCGGCATCGTCCCGCTGTTCACCGCCTTTTTCCGCTTCTGCCCGGCTTATCTACCGTTCGGCTTCAGCACGTGCCCGGCTGAAAAGAAGAATTAACGCCAACGTGGCGACGGCGCTTGCCGCTGCCGGTTTCTGCAAAGGACATATCATGAGCAAGAACTACCGAGAGATCACCAAACGCGTTTCCGGCGAACTCGCCAAATTCCGCGCCGACATGCCCGACGTCATGAAAGGCTTCGGCGGGCTGGCGCAGGCGGCAACCCGCGACGGCGCGCTCGACAAGAAGACCAAGGAACTGATCGCCACCGCACTCGGCGTGGCCGCGCATTGCGATGCCTGCATCGGCTTTCATATCGACAGTCTGGTCAAGCTCGGCGCCACGCGCGCCGAACTCGAAGAGGCGCTGGGCATGGCTGTCTATATGGGTGGCGGGCCCTCGCTGATGTACGCCGCGGACGCGCTGGGCGCCTTTGAAGAAATGTCGGCCGCCTAGGCCACTCACTCTGAACCAGCGGACGATTACCGGAGCCAATGCATGGACCACCTTAAACCCAACGCCCTCAAACAGGCCCTCGAACACAACGCCGCGCTGCTGATCGATGTGCGCGAACCGGGCGAATTCGCGCGGGAACACATCGCCGGCGCGCAGTCGCTGCCGCTGTCGGCGTTCGACGTCTCGAAGCTGCCGCGCGACCGCAAGATCGTCTTGTGCTGCCAGTCCGGCGGTCGCTCAACGCGTGCGCTGATTCAGCTGCAAAGCGCCGGGTTTCACGATGTTGCCCACCTGGACGGCGGGCTTTCGGCATGGAAAGCAGCGCGTTACACCACGTCGATCGACGTCACTCAGCCGATCAGCATCATGCGCCAGGTGCAGATCGTCGCCGGCTCGATGGCACTGGCCGGCGCGCTGCTCGCCTGGCTGGTCTCGCCGTGGTTCATCGCGCTGTCGGGGTTCGTCGGCGCCGGACTGATGTTCGCCGGCATCACCGATACCTGCATGATGGCGATGTTGCTGGCCAAACTGCCCT
>CAZVDN010000050.1:1296-10125 GCA_964625665.1 uncultured Streptomyces sp.
CGCCTGCAGTCCTGAGCATTCCGGAAGACCCGCCGCGCAGCGTCCGGTTCCTGGCAGAAAAACACTGCCGGTAACAATCACGTCATCGCCCCGCGAACGCACGGGGCAATGACGCTTGCACCCTCCGGTCAGCGTTTGCTCGTCCGCGGATCCCCCGCATAGCCGAGCGACTTCCAGTCGAGCCGGCCGCTCGCGCTGTGGCAATCATTGCACCTGAGCGCCTGCGCTTTCGGCACCACCATGTGGTTCACCTTCCAGTACATATCGGTCGGTGCGAAACCGTACTGCCCGCTGTAATCCAGGCCGGCCGCCTTCATGCCGTCGGCGATCGCCTTGTTCCAGTCCCAGTGGCCCCAGTAACCGCCCCACAGGTTGGGCACGACAAACACATTGTTGCCCGTGTCGTAGGGTTGCTTGCCCTGCATCAGCTTGAACGGCGTGATCAATGCAGTTTTGTCATTGCGGTCACCGCGCGGATAGTTGAGGTGCGTGACCTTGGTTGCATCCATCTTGTCGCCGGCGACATAACGATCGACCGCGCCGTTGAACCACATGTAGGTCGGTTTGACGTCCTTCGCCCATTTGAAGTCGCCTTTCTGCTTGTCATAAAGCGGCAGGCCGTACTGGTCTTTGGCAACGGGGCCGTCTTTGCCGGCCGTCGACCAGTCCCACCACACCTTGGTCGGCAGGGTGCGCGCGAACGTCGGGATGTGGCAGGTCTGGCAGGCGACTTTCTGTGCATGCTTGTTCAGCTGCGCATTTGCGCCGTGCGGCGAACCAGCATGGCAATCCTTGCAGTCCATCGTCTGCCCGCCGCCGGCCACGGACACACCCATCGATTTGCCCGGGATCACGTGTTTTTCGGCCCGGTGACAGGCGCTGCAGGTCATGTTGGCGCCATCGACTGCCATATGCACATCCATCGTGCGTTTCGGCGCCGCCATCGAGCTGTCGAGGTCGCCGTGTTTGACGTGGTCACCGCCGCCGCCGAAGAAGTGACAGGCACCGCAATTGGCGCGGCTGGTCGGGCCGACGCTTTTCGCGACCTTCTCAAGGTCAACCGCCTTCCAGATATTGCCGGACTTCGGAGGAAATTCGGTGTCCTGATAGGCAGGATTTCCCGAGGCTGCCGGCAGCTTTTTGTAAGTGCCGGTGGTGTCGTGACAAACGAGACAGTCCACATTTTCGGCCTTGTTGAAGTCGAACGAGGCGTCCTTCCAGCCATAACCCGCGTGGCAACTCGTGCAGCGCGGATTGTTGGATGGCAACGCGATGCAGTAATTGTTGATCGCGTTCTTTTTGCCGAGATCGACCTTGCCCCTGCCCTGAATCTCCTGCACCGAACTCCACGTCCAGTGCACGGTTTTCATGAAATCCTTCGCGTGGCTTTCGTGACATTGCAGACAGGTTCTGGTCACGTCCTGCCCGGTCTTGAACGGCCCGCTGATTCTCTGTGCGTGGTCCTGCGCGGCCGGTGCGATGCCGCAGGAAAGAAAAAACGGCACCATGAATGCAACTGCCAGAATGACGCGCCTCATGATTTTCTCCGTATTGGTTCGGGACAAGCCCGCCAGGCTGCAATTTCACATGGATTGCATTGCAGCAATTTGAGCCATATCAACACCTCGAAGATCAATCGGCAATAAGCGTGAATTCGATAATTTTTTATTTATAAATAGCCTTTTATTTTTACTCCATTTTTACACTACGTTACAAAATCTGCGTTTTTTGCGTTGCCGCATTTTTACCTGAAAATAATGCCCCCGTGAATTTCAGATTTAACGCAGCGGTTCGATAGCGCAACTATCCGCAGATGGCTACACTGCAGACCCTTATGACCACCGAACACCGCCATATCCGCAGCTTCGTGCTGCGCCAGGGCCGCGTTTCGAACGCGCAACAGCGCGCGCACGACGCCTTGCTGCCGAAATTCGGCATTCCCTACGCGCCGCAACTGATCGACCTCGACACCGTCTACGGCCGCAGCGCGCCGAAAATTCTCGAGATCGGCTTCGGCATGGGCGAGACCACGGCAACCATTGCCGCAGCCCATCCCGAAAACGATTACCTCGGCATCGAGGTACATACACCGGGCGTGGGCAGCCTGCTGAAGGAAATCGGCGAGCGTGAACTCGGCAACGTGCGCATCATCCAGCACGATGCGGTCGAGGTCCTGCACAACATGATCGCGCCGGGCAGCTTCGACGGCACGCATGTTTTTTTTCCAGACCCGTGGCCGAAAAAGCGCCATCACAAGCGCCGCCTGCTGCAGGGGCCGCTGGTCGCGCTGCTGGCCAGCCGCCTGAAACCCGGCGCCTATCTGCATGCCGCCACCGACTGGCAGGAATACGCCGAACAGATACTCGAGGTCTTCTCGCACGAACCGACGCTGAAAAACACTGCCGATGGATTCGCGCCGCGCCCCGACTACCGCCCGCAGACCAAATTCGAAACCCGCGGTCTGCGGCTCGGCCACGGGGTTTGGGATATCATTTTTCGCCGGGTTTAAACGAGAACGCCTGTCACAGAGCGCCACGAAGACACAGAAAAGAAGCATCATTGATGCTCTGTGATCTCTGCGTCCTCTGCGGCTGAAATCGGGGCCACACCATGTCACCAGCCGGTTTTGCTGCACGTTTTATTCTGATCTTCGCCGTGCTCGGCAGCCTTTGTGCCGCGCACGCGCAGCCGCGCGCGGTCACGCCGCGCGGCCCGCTCGCCGCCGACGAAAACGCCAATATCACGATCTTCAAGAATGTTTCGCCGTCGGTGGTCAACATCACCACACTGACCAATCAGCGCAACCTGTTTTCGCTCGACATATTCCAGGTACCGAAAGGCACCGGCAGCGGCTTCGTCTGGGACGATGGCGGGCTCGTCGTCACCAATTTTCACGTCATCCAGGGGGCAAGCGTGGCGCGCGTCACGCTGTTCGACCAGAGCGAATGGAATGCCAAACTGGTCGGCGCTTTTCCCGATCGCGACCTCGCGGTGCTGCGCATCGACGCGCCGCGCGACAAACTCAAGCCGATCGCGGTCGGCAGCAGCAGCGACCTCGCCGTCGGACAACGCGTCTATGCCGTCGGCAACCCTTTCGGCCTTGATCACACACTGACCGTGGGCATCATCAGCGCGCTCAACCGCGAAATCCAGTCGGTCAACCAGCGCACCATTCGCGGCGTGATCCAGACCGACGCGGCGATCAACCCCGGCAATTCGGGCGGGCCGCTGCTCGATTCGGCGGGACGCCTGATCGGCGTCAATACCGCCATCTTCAGTCCGTCGGGCGCCTCGGCCGGCATCGGCTTTGCGATTCCCGTCGACGAGGTCAACCGCATCGTGCCGCGCCTCATACGCGACGGCAAAATCACGCGCCCGACCTTCGGCATCCAGGCCGCCTCGCCGCAGGTGCACGCTGCGCTGCGCCTGCCCAAAGGCATTGCGGTGGTCGGCGTCGCCGCGCGCAGTCCGGCCGAGGCCGCCGGCCTCAAGCCTTTCCTGCGCGGACAAAAGGGCGAAATCATCGCCGGCGACGTCATCGTCGCCATGGACAACCGCATCATCACCAAGGTCGACGAATTCCTCGATGTGCTCGAGCGCCACAACGCAGGCGACACCATCATCGTCACCGTGCTGCGCGGCGGCACCACCGTCGAACTGCCGGTGAAGCTCGGCGCGGCGGAATAGGGACAGCCCATGTATGCCGTGATCTTCGAAGTCGAACCCGCCGCCGGCCGCCAGCAGGAATATCTTGATATCGCTGCAGCCCTGCGCCCCGAACTCGAAAAAATCGACGGCTTCATTTCGATCGAACGCTTCTCCAGCCTGACCAAACCGGGCAAGATTCTGTCGTTATCGTTCTGGCGCGACGAAGCCGCCATCCGGCAATGGCGGCAGCATGAAGAACATCATCAGGCGCAGCAGAAGGGGCGCGGCGGCGTGTTCGCCGATTACCGGCTGCGCGTAGCCTCTGTGGTGCGCGATTACGGCATGTTCGAGCGGGAACAGGCGCCGCAACAAACCCCCGCGGTCAAACGCTGATCAGCGCACAACCGCTCTGCGCTTATTCGCGCAGAAAAATCTGCAGCAGGTCGTTGAGGAAACGCCTTCCGAGCGGCGTCGGCTCGACACGTTGATGATCGCGCGTGATCAGCCCCTTGCCTTCGGCCAGGTCGAGTTGCTTCAGCACTGACGTCAGCGGCATACCGGCGCGCTCCTCGAACAGCACCAGCGGAAAACCGCCGTTGAGCCTGAGCACGTTCATCATGAATTCGAAACCGACTTCGTCGCCGCCGATGTCATGGCTTTCCTGCACGGCATTGCCGGACGCCGCGCTTTCCATGTACTGCTTCGGTTGTTTGTAGCGTGCCTGGCGCAGAATGCGTTGCGGAAATGAAATCTTGCTGTGCGCGCCGGCGCCGATGCCGAGGTAATCGCCGAAGGTCCAGTAGTTCATGTTGTGGCGCGATTGTCTGCCCGGCTGCGCGAAGGCCGAGGTTTCGTAGTGGCGATAGCCGGCGGCGGCCAGCGCCCCCTCGGCGTTCTTCTGCATTTCCGCGGTGACGTCATCGTCCGGCAGCACCGGCGGATAGCGGTGAAAATACGTATTGGGTTCCAGCGTCATGTGATAGACCGACAAGTGCGGCGGCGCCACTGCGAGTGCCGCCGCAATGTCGGTACGCGCTTCGTCGACGGTCTGCCCCGGCAGGCCGTACATCAGGTCGAGATTGAAGTTTTCGAAGTGTTCGCGCGCGATGTCGATGGCACGGCGCGCCTCGCCGTCGTTGTGTATGCGCCCCAGCGCCTTGAGATGCGCCGGATTGAAACTCTGGATGCCGATCGACAGGCGGTTCACACCGGCCGCGCGAAACGCGCGGAATTTTTCCGCCTCGAAGGTGCCGGGGTTGGCTTCGAGCGTGATCTCCGCATCGACCGACAAGGGCAGCCGCGCGCGCACGGCGTCGATGATCTGCCCGATGCCTGCCGCTGAAAAAACGCTCGGCGTACCGCCGCCGAAAAACACCGTATAAATCTTGCGGCCCCAGATCAGCGGCAGCGCCGCCTCGAGATCGGCGACCAGCGCGGCAATGTAATCGGCCTCGGGCGCGGTGCCGCGCACCTCATGCGAATTGAAGTCGCAATAGGGGCATTTGCGCACGCACCATGGGATGTGGATGTAGAGCGACAGCGGCGGCAGAACCTTGAGCCGCAATGAGTCGCGAGGCGTCAAGGGTGAGGCATTGAGCAAAGCGGTTACCTTCAGGCTTTGCTGCGGCCGGGCGGAAATTCGGAGGGCTTGCGGCGCGGCGCGAGTATCGGATCACGCGCTGCCGCCGGCCGACCGTTGCGCGCCGTGCTGCGGCCGATGCCCAGTTCCTCACGCAAACGCGTCAACAGCTGCGCCAGCGCCTGCGCGCGATGGCTGATTTTGTTTTTTTCTTCCGGCGTGAACTCGGCGCCGGTCTTGTGCGTGCCGTCGACGTGAAACAGCGGGTCGTAACCGAAGCCGCCGCTGCCGCGCGGCGCCTTGACGATTTCGCCATGCCATTCGGCTTCGCAGATCATCGGCCGCGGATCATCGGGGCCTCGCGTCAAGACGATCACGCAGTAGTAATGCGCCTTGCGGTTCGCCTCATTGGCCAGCAGTTCCAGCAGTTTCCGGTTGTTGAGTTCGTCCTGCGCTTCGCGCGTGCGCGGGGTGCCGGCCGGCGGCTCTCCCGCAAAACGCGCCGAACGCACGCCGGGCGCGCCGCCCAGCGCATCGACGCAAATGCCCGAGTCGTCCGCCAGCGCCGGCAGGCCGGTGCTGCGGCTGGCGTGATAGGCCTTGGCCAGCGCGTTTTCGACAAAGGTGAAATGCGGCTCTTCGGCTTCGCTGACGCCGAGCGTGCCCTGGGCGACGATCTCGATGTCGAGCGGCGACAAAATCGCGCCGATCTCGTTGAGCTTGCCGAGATTGTTCGACGCGATGACGATCCTGTCCATGCGACGTTGTTCAGCTGCCCAGCGCGGCGCGTTGCGCCGCAATCAGCTGGCGGATGCCGTTCTGCGCATGTTCGAGCAGGGCGTTGAGTTCGTCGCGGGTGAATGGCTTGCCTTCGGCGGTGCCCTGCACTTCGACCATGCCGCCGTTGCCCGTCATCACCACGTTCATGTCGGTGTCGCAGTTCGAGTCCTCGGCATAATCGAGATCAAGCACCGGCACGCCTTCAAAAATGCCGACCGAGACCGCGGCGACCGCATCGCGGATCGGCGAAGCGGCGAGCAGTTTTTTCTCCAGCAGATAACTGACTGCATCGTGCAATGCCACATAGGCGCCGGTAATGCCGGCGGTGCGCGTGCCGCCGTCGGCCTGAATGACGTCGCAATCGATCTGGATGGTGCGTTCGCCCAGCGCCTGCATGTCGATCACCGCGCGCAGTGCGCGGCCGATCAGGCGCTGGATTTCCTGCGTGCGGCCCGACTGTTTGCCGCGCGCGGCTTCGCGGTCCATGCGCGTGTTGGTCGAACGCGGCAGCATGCCGTATTCGGCGGTGACCCAGCCCTGCCCCCTGCCTTTGAGAAAGCCCGGCACTTTTTCCTCGACGCTCGCAGTGCACAGCACCTTGGTATCGCCGCATTCGATGAGCACCGATCCCTCGGCGTGTCGGGTGTAACGGCGCGTGATGCGGACGGCGCGCAACTCGTCCGGCTTGCGATTGCTTGGCCGCATAAGTGTGCTATCTTTCCTGTGTTGAAAATCGGCGGTTCCGCGATAATCCGCCCCTTGCTCAGACGCTCAGACGGACGGCTCGCGCGACGCGCGTATTCTACCTCCCACCCAACGGACTGCCATTAAAAACATGATTCACAGCATGACAGGCTATGCCAGCACCACGCGCGAGCTGGCCACCGCAGCACTCTCGGTCGAGATCCGTTCGGTCAACCATCGTTATCTCGATCTGCAGTTCCGTCTGCCCGAGGAACTGCGCGCGCTGGAAAGCGGGCTGCGCGAACTGGCCACCGCCCGCCTGCAACGCGGCAAGGTCGAGTGCCGCATCTCGCTCAACGCGCTGCCCAATGCCGCAGCGCCGGCGGAACTGAACAACGAAGCCTTGAAACAACTGCGCGTCCTCTGCGAAAAACTGCGCGGCGCCTGGCCAAGTGTGCCCGGCCTGACGGCCGCGGAAATCCTGCGCTGGCCCGGCGTGCTGAGTGTGCAGGAAGTATCGGTCGAGGAACTGCGCGCCGATTGCTACGAAGCGCTGCAGGCAGTCCTCGAAGATTTTGCCGATTCGCGCGCGCGCGAAGGCGAAAAGCTCAAGGCCATCCTGCTCGAGCGCGTGGCTTCAATGGAAGAGCGCATCGCCGTGGTGGCGCCGCGCATGCCGGAAATCATCGCCGCGCACAAGGAGAAACTCGCCGCCAAGCTGCGCGAAGCCATGGCAGTGGCCGACGACGAACGCATCCGTCAGGAGCTGGCGCTGTTCGCCAACCGCGTCGATGTCGACGAAGAACTCACGCGCCTGAACACCCACCTGTCCGAACTGAAGCGCATCCTCGCCAAGGGCGGCGCCGTCGGCAAGCGGCTCGATTTCATGATGCAGGAACTCAACCGCGAAGCCAATACACTGGGCTCCAAATCGGTGGATGTCGAAGTCACCCGTGTCTCGCTCGACCTGAAGCTGCTGATCGAGCAGATGCGCGAACAGATCCAGAATATCGAATGAGCGGAAATCTATTCATTGTTTGCGCGCCGTCGGGCGCCGGCAAGACCAGCCTCGTTGCCGAGCTGCTGAAGACCGACGAGAAGATCAAACTGTCGGTCTCCTACACCACGCGTGCGCCGCGCAGCGGCGAGCTCAACGGCCGCGAATACCATTTCGTCAGCAAGGAAAAATTCGAGGCCATGATCGCGGCCGGCGAATTTCTCGAAAGCGCGCTGGTGCACGGCAATTATTACGGCACCTCGAAAGCATGGATTGCCGAGCAGCGCGCCGCCGGCAGCGACATCCTGCTCGAAATCGACTGGCAGGGCGCCCAGCAGGTTCGGCGCGTCTTTCCCGACGCCATCGGCGTGTTTGTGCTGCCCCCATCCTTCGAAACCCTGGTTTCGCGCCTGAATACCCGCGCCCAGGACGCCCCGGACGTGATCGCCCGCCGCCTTTCGGCCGCGCGGGACGAGATCAGCCACGTGGGGGAGTTCGACTATGTTATTATTAACGACAAGTTCGGCGACGCCGTCCAGGATCTCGTCGCCGTCGTCCGCGCACAACGCCTGCGCCTGGACGCCCAGACAGCCCGCCACGGCGAGCTCATCAACCGCATGAAATAGAAGAGGTGCACTCATGGCACGCATTACCGTAGACGATTGCCTGAAACTGATTCCGAACCGCTTCGAACTGACGCTGGCGGCGACCTACCGCGCCCGTCAACTGACCAACGGCGCAGCCCCCATGGTCGAAGCCAACCGCGACAAGCCGACCGTGATCGCGCTGCGCGAAATGGCGCAGAAGAAATTCGGCGTCGAAATTCTCGACAAGACCCCTTCCTGAGCCTTTGAGCTCCGCGGGGGCACCGCCCCCGCGCCGACGGCCGGATTCCCGCTGCCGTCCGTCAGCCCCCGCGCCGCGCGCCGGCCATTGTGGTAAGGTGAATTGCCTCCATTGTTGGCGGCAATGATCCGAAACCGCGAACGACCATGCCTGAAGCCGCAACCCTGTTCAAGGAATGGTCCGGCTATCTCAAGCCGGAGGACATGACGCGGATCGAAACCGCGTATCACTTCAGCGAAGCAGCTCACCTCGGCCAGTTCCGCGCCTCCGGCGAACCATATATTTCGCATCCGCT
>CAZVDN010000050.1:10135-14418 GCA_964625665.1 uncultured Streptomyces sp.
GGCGGTTGCCAACATCCTCGCCCAGCTGCATCTCGATTCGCAGGCGCTGACTGCCGCGCTGCTGCACGATGTGATGGAGGACACCGAGGTCACCAAGACCGAAATCACCAAGAAGTTCGGCAAGCCGGTGGCCGAGCTGGTTGACGGGGTGTCGAAACTCGACCGCATCGAATTCGAAACCCACGAGGAAGCGCAGGCCGAAAACTTCCGCAAGATGCTGCTGGCAATGGCGCGCGACGTGCGCGTCATCCTCATCAAGCTGGCCGACCGCCTGCACAACATGCGCACGCTCGATGCCGTGCCGCCGGCCAAACGCAAACGCATCGCGCGCGAAACGATCGACATCTATGCGCCGATCGCCAACCGGCTGGGCCTCAATTCGATCTATCAGGAGCTCGACGACCTGTCGTTCCGCCACCTGTATCCGTCGCGTTACAACGTGCTGTTCAAGGCGCTGAAGGCGGCGCGCGGCAACCGCCGCGAAGTGGTGAGCAAGGTGCTCGAAGCGATCAAGAAAAAGCTCGCGCACGAAAACATCGAAGCCGCAGTGCAGGGCCGCGAGAAGCACCTCTACAGCATTTTCCGCAAGATGCGCGAAAAGCACCTCACTTTCGCCAACGTGCTCGACGTGTTCGGCTTCCGCATCATCGTCAAGGACGTGCCGTCGTGTTACCTCGTGCTGGGCGCGCTGCACGGGCTCTATAAACCGATCCCCGGCGGCTTCAAGGACTACATTGCGATCCCGAAAGCCAACGGCTACCAGTCGCTGCACACCAAGCTGTTCGGTCCCTTCGGCAGTCCGCTCGAAGTGCAGATCCGCACGCAGGACATGCACCGTATCGCCGAAGCCGGCGTCGCATCGCACTGGCTCTACAAGAGCAGCGACGCGTCGCTCAACGAATTGCAGCAGAAAACCCACCAGTGGCTGCAAAGCCTGCTTGAAATGCAGTCGGGCAGCGGCGACTCGGTCGAATTCCTCGAACACGTCAAGGTCGATCTGTTCCCCGACGAGGTGTATGTCTTCACGCCCAAGGGCAAGATCCTGTCGTTGCCGCGCGGCGCCACGCCGGTCGATTTCGCCTACGCCGTGCACACCGACATCGGCAACCGCTGTGTCGCCGTCAAGATCAACGACGAACTCGTGCCGCTGCGCACCGAACTGAGAAACGGCGACCGCATCGAAATCATCACCGCCTCGCACGCCAAACCCAACCCGATGTGGCTGAACTACGTGATCACCGGCCGCGCGCGCGCGCAGATTCGCCATTTCCTGAAGACGGTGCAATACGAGGAATCCGCGCATCTCGGCGAACGCCTGCTCAATCAGGCGCTGAGCGCGCTGCAGACCAACGTCGGCGAAATCACCGAGGCGCAGTGGACCAAACTGCTCAAGGACAGCAAGGCCAAGACGCGCCAGGACATCCTCGGCGACATCGGCCTCGGCAAGCGCCTCGGCGTGGTGGTGGCGCGCCGTCTGCTGGCGCTGTCAGAAACCCATCTGGTTGATCAGAAGCCAAAGGCGCCCATCATCATCCGCGGTTCCGAAGGCATGGCGGTGCAGTTCGCGCAGTGCTGCCATCCGATCCCGGGCGACCCGATCATCGGCCTCATCAACAAGGGCCAGGGCATGCTCGTACATACCCACGATTGCCCGGTGATCGTGAAAACCCGCTCCGACCCGGACAAGGTGTTCGATGTCGAATGGGCGCCGGAAACGAAGAAGCTTTTCAACGTCAACATCCGCATCGTCGTCAAAAACGTGCGCGGCGTGCTGGCAAAGGTTGCCGCCGAAATTGCCGACTCGAATTCCAACATCGACAACGTCGCGGTCGCGCCCGATTCCGGCGATCAGTATGCGACGATGAACTTCACCCTGCAGGTCGCCAACCGCGTGCACCTCGCGAAGATCCTGCGCGCGCTGCGCGGCATCCCCGAGGTGGTGCGCATCAACCGCATCAACTCAGGGTCGGGATCTTCAGCTCCGCGGCGAGATCATTAAGGCTCTTCAGCAACGGCGCCGACAGCGGCGCGCCGAGCTTCAGACTTTCCTGCAAACGCGCGTGGCTGCCTTCGCCGGGCAGGCGGATCGCATCGACGCCGGGCAGGCGCTGTGAGTTGCGGATGTCGCGCACGAAGGCATCGACCGACTGCTTGAACTCCGCCACCGGCTGGAACATCGACACGTTGATGGCAACGATGACGTGCCCGGTATTAGTGGGCGTAGTGTTGTCGACGTTGAAATCAACGACGTCGCGTCCGTTGGCGGCGCCATTGAGCGTGCCGGCCAGCAGACCGATGATCATCGACAGCCCGTAGCCCTTGTAACCGCCGATCGGCAGCAGGAAGCCTTCGTTCGATTTTTTCGGATCGAGGAGCGGTTTACCCTGCCGGTCCATCATCCAGCCTTCAGGCATCATTTCGCCGCGCTGCGCCTTGGTCTTCACCTTGCCGTAAGCGGCCACCGTGGTCGCCATGTCCAGCACGATCGGCGGTTCCTTGTCGGCGGGCACCGCCACCGCGATCGGGTTCGTCGACAGCAGCATGTCGATGCCGCCCCACGGCGGCAGATGGTTGGCATTGCCGACGGCCAGATACAACCCGATCATGTCGTGTTCCATCGGCATGCTCGCATAGAGCGAGGCCGGCCCGGCGTGGTTGCTGTGCTGCACGCCCACCCATGCCACACCGACGGTCTTCGCTTTTTCGATCGCCTTCTCGGTGGCAAAGCGCATCACCAGATGCCCCATGCCGTTGTCGCCGTTGACCAGCGCCATGCCCGGCGCTTCGCGTTCGACGCGGATGTTCGGCTTGAGATTGACTGCTTTGCCGCGGATGCGCCGCACATACTGCGGCAGGCGGAACACGCCGTGGCCGTCGGCGCCGATCAGATCGGCGCGCACCTGCAGTTCGGCGATGTTCTTCGCCTCGCCCGGCGAGATACCGACCGCGACATAGGCGCGCGCGACAAACGCTTCGAGGTCCTTGATGGCAATGCGCACGAGTTCACTCATGGTTCCGCTCCGTCAGTGTTTTTGGCTGTGTTCTTCAAGCTCGACCAGCGCGCCGAGAAAATCCTTCGGGTGCACGAAGGCAATGCGTTCGCCGTGCACGTTCAGCTGCTTTTTGCCCTCGCCGAGGACGCGCACACCGGCGCCCGCCAGCGCCGCACCGGTGGCGTCCACGCTGTCCACACCGAGGCAGAAATGGTGAATGCCGCCGTGCGGATTTTTTTCCAGAAACTTCATCACCGGCGAATCGGCGCGCGACGGTTCCATCAGTTCGATTTTGGCGTTCGGAAATTCGACGTAGGCCATGCGCACGCCCTGCTCGGCGTTGACCGCAATCGGGCCGATCTTCAGGCCGTATTTGCTCTCCAGCGCGCGCGCCGCGGCATCGAGATCGGGGACGACGATGGAAACGTGGCTGATTCCGGTAAACATGGTGAACCCCGTGAAGTTTGTGAAGCGTGAAGCGGTTCAGATGACTTTTTCGCTGCGCAGCGCGGCAATGCGCGCCGCGTCGTAGCCGAGTTCGCCCTGCAGAATCTCTTCGGTGTGCTGGCCGAGCAGCGGCGGCGCGCGGCGCACCGAGGTTTTGGTGTCCGAAAACTTGAAAGGCGTGCCGATCACTTTCACCGGGCCGATGGTCGGGTGCTCGACCGTTTCGATCATTTTGCGCGCTTCGGTTTGCGGGTCTTCGAAGGCCTGCTTCACCGAGTTGATGCGGCCGCAGGGCACACCGGCTTTTTTCAGTTTCTCGATCCACGCCAGCGCGTCGTCGGTCTTCAGCGTGTCGGCGATAGCGCCGTCGAGCGCTTCGCGATTGGCGACGCGGTCCTTGTTTTTGACGAAGCGCGCGTCGGTGCTCCATTCGGCGTGGCCGACGGCCTGCGCGAATTTCGCGAACTGCACATCGTTGCCGACGGCCACGGCCATCATGCCGTCGCGCGTCGGGTAGGTGGTATAGGGCACGATGCTCGGATGGCCGTTGCCGAATCGGCCGCCGTCGCGCTCCGCGCCGAGGTAATTGGCGCCGACATTGGCGAGCATGAACAGGCTCGATTCGTAGAGCGAAACTTCGACGTGTTGACCGCGGCCGGTGCGGTGGCGCGCCTGCAGCGCGCCGAGGATCGAATTCGACGCCAGCATGCCGGTGCAGACATCAACGAGCGCCACGCCGTGTTTGGTCGGCTGGCCGCCGACCGGGCCCGTAATGCTCATCAGGCCGGACTCGGCCTGCAGAATGAAATCGTAGCCGGGCAATCCGCCCTTCGGGCCGTTGGT
>CAZVDN010000051.1:0-251 GCA_964625665.1 uncultured Streptomyces sp.
ATTCTCGAAACCGTGCGCACCGGCGCCTCTGGCATCGGTCGCGGCGACCGCATTCTTAAAGTTTAGTGGGGCGCGGGAAACAGGCGAGAGGCGCAGTTACCCCTCCCTCCCGGCTTCGACCTTTTCACGCATTTCAAATAAGAGGAAAACATGAAAGTCTATTACGATAAAGACGCCGATCTCTCCCTGATCAAGGCCAAAAAAGTTTGTATCGTCGGCTACGGCTCGCAAGGCCACGCGCATGCGCTCAA
>CAZVDN010000051.1:261-1455 GCA_964625665.1 uncultured Streptomyces sp.
GTCCGGTGTGAAGGTCACTGTCGGCCTGCGCAAGGACGGTGCGTCCTGGAATAAGGCGAAAAAAGCCGGGTTGCCGGTGAAGGAAGTCGGCGAGGCCGTGCGTAGTTCGGACTTTATCGTCATGCTGATGCCCGACGAGCATATCGCCGGCGTCTACAAAAACGATGTCGAAGGCAATCTGAAGAAAGGCGCGACGCTGGCCTTTGCCCACGGCTTCAACATCCACTACGGTCTGGTGACGCCGCGCGAGGACCTCGACGTTGTGATGGTGGCGCCGAAGGCGCCGGGCCACACGGTGCGCGCGACCTATGCACAGGGCGGCGGTGTGCCGATGTTGATCGCAGTGCATCAGAACCAGTCGAAGAAAGCGCGTGACGTTGCGCTGTCGTATGCGGCAGCGATCGGTGGCGGCAAGGCTGGCGTTATCGAAACCACCTTCATCGAAGAAACCGAAACCGATCTGTTCGGCGAACAGGCCGTGCTGTGCGGCGGTTGCACCGCGCTCGTGCAGGCCGGATTTGAAACGCTGGTCGAAGCCGGTTACGCGCCGGAAATGGCGTACTTCGAATGTCTGCATGAACTGAAGCTGATCGTCGACCTGATGTACGAAGGCGGCATCGCCAACATGCGGTATTCGATTTCGAACAACGCGGAATACGGTGATTTCACACGCGGCCCGCGCATCATCACCGAAGAAACGAAGAAGGAAATGCGCAAGATCCTCAAGGAGATCCAGACCGGCGTTTACGCGCAGGAGTTCCTGCTTGAGAACCAGACCAGCGCGACCAAGTTGAACGCCATGCGCCGCATCGGCCGCCAGCACCAGATCGAAGTGGTCGGTAACAAGCTGCGCGACATGATGCCGTGGATCAAGAAAAACAAGATGGTTGACCAGTCGAAGAACTAAAACGCGGGACGCTGGATCGGGAACCCGGCAGGGCGATTGCTGCCGCGCCGGGTTCGCGATGCTGATGCCTTGTTTCCGATTTCAGATTACTGGAGCCCGATGTCAAACTACCCGCATCCCATCATCGCGCGCGAAGGCTGGTTGTTTGTTCTGGTCACCCTGGGCGCTGCGCTCGCGGCGACCGTGTTCGCGGCGTGGCCGTGGGCCCTGTTGTGCTGGATCATTGCACTGTTCGTCCTGCAGTTTTTCCGCGACCCCGCGCGTGAAATTCCGACTGACCTGTCGGC
>CAZVDN010000051.1:1479-5456 GCA_964625665.1 uncultured Streptomyces sp.
TCCTGGCGCCGGCCGACGGCAGGGTGGTCACCGTCGAGCGCGCGGAGGATCCCTACCTCAAGCGCGATTCGCTGAAGTTCAGCGTATTCATGAACGTCTTCAACGTGCATTCGAACCGCAGCCCGGTTGACGGCGAAGTGAAAGAGGCCTGGTATCACGCCGGCAAGTTCGTCAATGCCGCGATGTCGAAGGCATCGGTGGAGAACGAACGCAATGCGTTGTGGATCCACATGCCGGGCGGTGCGGATGTCACCTGTGTGCAGGTTGCCGGGCTTATTGCACGTCGCATCCTCTGTTACGTGCGCGGCGGCGATCAGTTGAAGCGCGGCCAGCGCTTCGGCTTCATCCGCTTCGGTTCGCGCGTGGACGTTTATCTGCCGCCGTCGGCGGTGCCCAGGGTCAGCGTCGGCGACAAGGTCTACGCCGCCAGTACCGTGCTCGCGCAGCTCGCCTGAACATGTACGAACGCCCCGAAAAATGGCTGGGCAAGGGCGGGCGCATCCGCCGTCGCGGAATTTACTGGCTGCCCAACTTGCTGACGACCATCGCGCTGTTTGCCGGCTTCTTTTCGATCGTGCAGGCAATGAACGGCCGCTTCGAGGCGGCAGCGATGGCGATTTTTGTCGCCCTGGTGTTCGACGGACTCGACGGTCGCGTGGCGCGCATGACGCATACGCAAAGTGCTTTCGGCGCCGAATACGACAGCCTTTCCGACATGGTGGCCTTCGGTGTTGCGCCGGCGCTGGTGATTTACGTGTGGTCGCTGAAGGATTTCTCGACCGCGCAAAACGTGCCACTGCTCGGGCCGTGGCTGACCACCAAGCTCGGCTGGATTGCCGCGTTCATCTACGTCGCCTGCGCCGCACTGCGCCTTGCGCGTTTCAACACGATGCTCGAAGTGGCCGACAAACGTTTTTTTCAGGGTATGCCGAGCCCGGCGGCCGCCTGTCTGGTTGCCGGCATGGTGTGGGCGCTGAACGAATATCAGATCCGCGGTGCCGAGGTGAAATGGCTGGCCTGGGTATTGACCGTGTTTGCCGGCCTGACGATGGTCAGCAATCTGAAGTTTTACAGCGGCAAGGACATCAATCCGCGCAAAAGCGTTTCCTTTCCCGCAGTTGTGGCCATCGCGCTCGCCGTGGTGGCGCTTGCCGCCGCCGCCAGCACCTTGCCGGAAATGCTCTTCATGGTTTTCGCGCTCTACGGCGCATCGGCGTATGTGATTGCCGCGTGGGAGTTGCTCCGCCGCGGCAAACGCACAGACGCACCGCCGCCGAATGCTCCCTGAAGCGCAGCGCTTGCGCGCCCTCCCGAAACCATTTATATTGCCGTGCATGAGTTCAAAACAGGCCAACGCGTTCTACCTTCGTGCCAGCACCCTGCTGGCCGGCCTGCTGCTGCGCGTCGCGCGCTAAATACTCTACTCACATTTCTGGTTGTTACGGTCGGGTCGAATGAGACCCGGATTCGGTATTAGTCTGTCCGCGCCATAAATTCCTCAGGGCGGCGCGCACATCGGCACAGCGGAGAACACCATGCAAAAAGACAAATTGATCATATTCGACACCACCATGCGCGACGGCGAACAAAGCCCCGGCGCTTCGATGACGCGTGAAGAAAAAGTACGCATCGGCCGCCAGCTTGAACGCATGCATGTGGATGTCATCGAGGCCGGCTTCCCGGCTGCCAGCGACGGCGATTTCGAATCGGTGAAGGCGGTTGCCGTGGCCGTCAAGGACAGCACCGTCTGCGGTCTGGCCCGCGCCAACGAACGCGATGTGCGACGTTGCGGCGAAGCGGTGCGCGGCGCGAATTCTCCGCGCATCCACACCTTCATCGCCACCAGCCCGATCCACATGGAAAAGAAGCTGCGCATGGAGCCGACCCAGGTCATCGATCAGGCGGTGCGCGCGATCAAATGGGCCGGCGAATACACCAACAACATCGAGTTCTCGCCTGAAGACGCCGGGCGCTCCGATCTCGATTTTCTCTGCCGCATCATCGAGCAGGTCATCAAGGCGGGCGCGACCACCATCAATGTGCCGGACACCGTCGGCTACACGATGCCCGAGCAGTTCGGTGCGTTGATCCGTAACCTGCGCGAACGCATTCCGAATGCCGACAAGGCGGTCTGGTCCGTGCACTGCCACAACGACCTCGGCCTTGCTGTTGCTAATTCGCTGGCCGCCGTCGCCAACGGCGCGCGCCAGGTCGAATGCACGATCAACGGGCTCGGCGAACGCGCCGGCAATGCCTCGCTCGAAGAAGTCGTGATGGCGGTGCGCACGCGGCAGGACTTTTTCAAATGCGATACCGGCATCGACGCCACGCAGATCGTGCCGGCTTCGAAACTCGTTTCTGGCATCACCGGCTATCCGGTGCAGCCGAACAAGGCCATCGTCGGCGCCAACGCGTTCGCGCACGAGTCCGGCATTCATCAGGACGGCGTGCTGAAACACCGCGAGACCTATGAAATCATGAGCGCCGAATCGGTGGGCTGGAGCAACAACCGCCTCACGCTCGGCAAGCTCTCAGGGCGCAATGCCTTCAAAACGCGCCTGCACGAACTCGGCATCGAATTGCCGTCGGAAGAGAAACTCAACGAGGCCTTCAAGCGCTTCAAGGACCTCGCCGACAAGAAGCGCGAAATTTTCGACGAAGATCTGCAGGCCCTGATCACCGAAGAGAACCTGGAGCAGGTCGAGAACGAGCGTTATCGCCTCGTTTCGTTGACCGCCCACTCCGAAACCGGCGAGCAACCGTACGCGAAAATCGTCGTCTCCGACGGTGGCGTCGAGAAGCCGGCGAAAGCCGATGGCAGCGGCCCGGTTGATGCCGCCTTCAAGGCGATCGAAACGCTGATCGCCAGCGGTGCCGAACTCCTGCTCTATTCGGTGAACAACATCACCAGCGGCACCGATTCGCAGGGTGAGGTCACCGTGCGGCTGTCGAAAGAAGGCCGCATCGTCAACGGTCAGGGTTCGGACACCGACATCGTGGTCGCTTCGGCCAAGGCCTATATCAACGCGCTGAACAAGCTGCACTCGAAGCTCGAGCGCGTCAATCCGCAGGTCTGAGCATCGCAGCGGGCGCGGCGGTCAACGCCGCCGTGCTATTTCGCGCCGGCTCTGAAAATCAGGAAGTATTGCTGGGGCAGGAACGCGTGCTCTTCGGCAAGCGCGTAACCGGCTTTGGCCATTTCAGACTTGACTCGTTCCGGCGCAATGCGCATGGCCTTCGACGGCCCCATCGTTGCATCCATGCGGAAATCGACGACGGCGACACGGCCGTTCGCTTTCAAGTATTCGCGCAGTTTTCCGAAGTATTGTTCGCGCGCGCCGATGTGGTGATAGACGTCGACGAGTATCACCAGATCCACCGGCGCCGGTATTTTCGGACTGTCGGCGGCACCAAGCACCGGTGTCAGATTGGCGAGCCCGTCCTTCTTTGCGCGCTCGCCGAGGTGCGCGACCATGTCTGGTTCCAGGTCCACTGCATAGACGCGGCCTTTCGGCACCATGTGCGCGAAACGCGCCGCGAAATAGCCGGTGCCGGCACCAATGTCGGCAACCACCGCGTCGGCGGGCAGCTTCAGCGCGGTGATGACTTCATGCGGCTTCTGCCAGGCGTCGCGTGCGGGGTCGTCAAAAACCTGTGCCCACTTCTGCGCGTCCTTGAAGCGATGAGTATCGTGCCCCGCGTGCTGCGCTTGCGCGCCCCCGCTGAGGCCGGCGCTGACCAGCAATGCCAATGCAATCCGGGCGAACACGATGCAGCGCCTTACGGCATCTGGATTTTGCCGCCGCCGCCCAGAGCGCCGGGTGGCAGGCCGCCACCCTGACCGGGCAGCACGATCGAAGACGCCGCCTGCCGGCGCATCTCCTGTATTTCCTTGACGGTGCGTTCGATGCCTTCCTTGGCCGATTCACCGTATTTTTCGATGGCTTCGGCAAGCGAGGCGGCTTCAATTTCAAACG
>CAZVDN010000051.1:5466-14380 GCA_964625665.1 uncultured Streptomyces sp.
TCGCCGGGATTTCAAAAGACACCGGCAGCGCCCCCATCGGCGTCATGATCTGCGCTTCACCCAGAAACAGGATGCTGCGCGCGCTGTCGGTCGAGCCGTCGGGTTTGACCGGCGTCATGCAGCGGATGGTGCCGACCTTGCGGTCCGTGTAGACATCCTCGCGATAGACGCCGGCGGCGTCCATTGAAATATTCATACCTTTGCTGCCGGGGGCTTCTGACATAACAACCTCGTAGATTGAATGGGTGACGGAACTGCCGCCTGAGGAACATCCCAAGCCGCGAATACGATCGGTCTGATAGCTACTGCAATTTGATGCCCGCGTCCTTGATCAGCTTGCCGTAGCGGTCGTAATCAAAGCGCAGCCGCGCCGCAAACTGCTCGGGCGTCGACGGGAAAATCTCCATCGCCTGCGTGTTCCACAATTCGCGGATGTCCGCCGCGCCGAGAATTTTGCCAATGGTGTTGCTCAAGCGGTCGACGATTTCGCGCGACGTTCCCGCCGGCGCAAAGATGCCGTGCCAGCCGACGATCTCGTAGCCGGGCAGTCCGCTTTCGGCGATGGTCGCCACATTCGGCAACGCGGCTGCGCGCCGCGGCCCTGTCACACCGACCGCGTGCAGACGGCCGGCCTGCAACTGCGGCTTCACGACGGCGAGGCTGTCCCACATCAGATCGACGCGGCCGCCCACCAGATCGGTGATCGCCGCCGTGCCGCCGCCGCGGTAAGGCACGTGCAGCATCTGCACATTGGCCATCGCGCAGAACAATTCACCGGCCAGATGAAAGCCGCTGCCGATGCCGGTCGAGCCGTAGGTCAGGTAACCGGGTTTGGCTTTGGCCATCGCGATCAGCTCGCGCGCCGATTTTGCCGGCACCGAGGGGTGGGCCACCAGCACATAGGAAAAATCACTGATCTGGTGCACCGGCGCGAAGTCGCGCAGCGAATTGTAGGAGACCTTGAACAAATGCGGCGTGGCCGCCATGGCGGAACCCGGTGCCGCCAGAAGCGTATAGCCGTCGGGTGCGCTTTTGGCGACGATGTCGTTGGCAATGGTGCCCGTCGCCCCCGGCCGGCTGTCGACGACGACCTGCTGGCCGAGTTGCTCCGACAGCTTCTGGGCGAGCGGTCGCGAAAAGACGTCGATCGCGCTGCCGCTGGCAAAACCGTGCACCAGGCGGATCGGCTTGGACGGGTAGCTCTGTGCGCTGGCGCCGCCGTGACAAGCCGAGACGAGCGCCGCGATCGCGGTGAAACGCAGAATCTGAATGGTTTTCATAAGGGGAATTTTCCCAGAGCGCGCCTTTTGCGGCAAATCCTATTATGGGGTGGGGATGGGTCATCGCCAACCTGCCCGATGCGTTAGAGTAGGAACCCCTTGAGGAGCCCGATCATGACCACCAAACCCGTTCCCGGCACAAAGACCCTGCTGGCCGTCGCGGCCGTGCTGATGGTGACAGGCTGCGCCACCAGCCAGAAGCCGGTTTTGTATCCCAATGCGCACCTCAAAAATGTCGGGGATGCCACCGCGCAGCGCGACATACACGAATGCATTGAGTTCGCCGAGAACTCCGGCGTCGCCAAATCGAACAATCAGGTGGTCAAGGGCGGCGCGCAGGGGGCTGCCGTGGGCGGGGCGGCGGCCGCAGTCGGCACGGTGATTCGCGGCGGCAGCGTGGCCGAAGGCGCCGCCATCGGCGCGGCCATCGGCGGCACGGCCGGCGCTGTGCGCGGCGCGTTCCGTAACGACGTCAACCCGACCTATAAAAACTTCGTGCAGCGTTGCCTGCGCGACCGCGGTTACGACGTAATCGGCTGGCAATAGTCTCGCTGACGCGCGCCGCAGGGACCCACGGGCCGCGCAAAGAACGACCGCGTTTGTTACAGTGCGCGCATGCCTGTTCTTAACATCATTGGTTGCGGCCGCCTTGGTCGCACGCTGGCGCGCCTGTGGCGTGAACGGGACGTGTTCACGATTGGCGACGTCAACGACCACACTGCCGGCAAAAGCGCCGACGCCGTTGAATTTATCGGCGGCGGACGTGCCTGTGCGGAGATCGCCGGCATGCGTACTGCAGCATTCTGGCTGCTGGCGCCGCCCGACGATCGTATAGAAGAAGTCTGCAGTGCGCTGGCGGCCGGCGGGGTTCTGGTTGCCGGCGAAGTCGTTTTTCATTGCAGCGGCGCCTTGCCATCCGGTGTGCTGACGGCTGCGGCGGCGCGGGGCGCGCGGGTGGCCAGCGTGCATCCCCTGAAAACTTTCGCCGATGAGGCGGTTGCGGTGCAGACGTTTGCCGGCACCCATTGTGCGGCCGAAGGCGATGCCCATGCCCTGTCGGTTTTGCAGCCGGCATTCGAACGCATCGGTGCGCGCGTGTTTCAAATCGATGCGCGGGCAAAAACGCTCTATCACGCCGCTTCCGTGCTGGTGTGCAATGACCTGACTGCATTGCTCGAAGCCGGTGCGCGAACGTTCGAAGCCGCCGGGTTGCAACGCGACGATGCGCTGCGCATGGTCGAGCCGCTGGTGCGTGAAACGCTCGATAACGTTTTCCGGGTCGGCACGACCGCGGCGCTGACCGGGCCGGTGGCGCGCGGCGATGTCGAAGTGGTGAAACGCCAGCTTGCGGCTCTTGCGGCGACTGATGCGCGGCTCGACGCGGTCTATCGCAGCCTCGGGGTGATCGCTGCTGAACTGGCCGGCGCGCAGGGCAAGGCCGCCGCAACTGCGCTGGCGGAAATCACCTCGCTGCTGAAAAGCGATCGCCGCTAGCGTTTTTCCATGCCGCTGAAAACCGTCAATCACCAGTCGGCCGCTCCGCGCAAAGGCCGCGGCGCCGGTACCAATCCCGAAGGCCGTTTCGAAAACGAAACGCGCGAAGCCTTCGACGACGGTTGGGCCGGTGAAGCGGACGAGAACCTGCCGGCGCTGAAAACCACGGTCACCATCGAGCGTGCCAAATCGATCATTTCGCGCAACGCCTCGCCCGACGTTCCGTTCACGCAGTCGATCAACCCGTACCGCGGTTGCGAACACGGCTGCATCTACTGTTACGCGCGGCCGAGCCATGCCTACGTCAACCTTTCGCCGGGCGTGGATTTTGAAACGCGGTTGTTTGCCAAGATCAATGCAGCGGAACTGCTGCGCGCCGAGCTGGCGCGGCCCTCGTATCGTTGCGAATTGATCGCACTCGGCGCCAATACCGATCCCTACCAGCCGATCGAACGCGAATACAAAATCACGCGCAGCATCCTTGAAGTGCTGGCAGCCTGCGATCACCCGGTGGGCATCGTCACCAAAAACGCGCTGGTTGAACGCGATATCGATCTGCTGGCGCCGATGGCACGCAAGAACCTCGTCAACGTCTATATTTCAATCAACAACCGTGACCATGATCTGGCGCGGCGTCTCGAGCCGCGCTGTTCGGCACCGACTCGGCGTTTGCAGACCATCCAACGCCTCGCAGACGCCGGCATTCCGGTCGGCGTGCTGGTCGCGCCGGTCATTCCGTTTCTGACCGATCACGAAATCGAGCCGGTGCTCGAGGCGGCCGCCGCAGCCGGTGCCACCAGCGCCGGTTATGTGCTGATGCGTCTGCCGTTTGAACTGAAAGACCTGTTTCGCGACTGGCTCGCGACCCACTATCCGCTGAAGGCCGAACACGTCATGAGCCGCGTGCAGCAGATGCGCGGCGGTCAGGACAACGATGCGGCATTCGGCACGCGCATGCGCGGCCGCGGCGAACTGGCCGAATTATTGCGCCGCCGCTTCGATATCGCCTGCAAGCGCCTGGGACTCAACGCCGGTCAGCGCGGTGCTGATCTCGATGCATCGCTTTTCAGGCCGCCAAGACTCGACGGGCAACTCGGGTTATTCTAGCGCCTGACTTTTCGTTTTCCGCGGCGCAGCCGGAACAATACCGGAGCGGCGCATTAATTCATCCAGGGGAGGACGGCATGTTCGAACAACGACGCAAATTTCTGATGGGCCTGGCAGCAGCGGGCGGTGCGGCAGTCAGCGGTTGCGCAACCACGCAAAACCCTTCGACGCTGCGCGGCTATAACGTGCCGGCGATCGATCTGCACGCGCACTGGCATGCGCCCGAGTTTGTCGCCTTGATTGAAAAAGAAGGCGGCGCCAACGGCGGCAAGGTCAGCAAAAATGCGCGCGGCCAGGTCGTGCTCGAAGTGCCCGGCATGGGCACGGTGTTTCAGGAGCAATACATCAGCCTTGAAACCCGCCTGAAGGCGATGGATGCAACCGGCGTCGATATTCACGCGCTGTCGGAAACCAGCCCGATGGTCTACTGGGCGCCGCCGGCCTTCGGCCTGAAGCTGTCGCAGGTTTACAACGATGCGCTGGCTGCCGCCCACCAGAAGTATCCGACGCGCTTCGTCGGCCTGATGACCTTGCCGATGCAGGCGCCCGATCTCGCCGTGCAGGAACTCGAACGCGCGGCCAGGCTGCCGGGCATCCGCGGCGTCTATCTGGCGACGGCGGTAAACGGCAAGAACCTCGACGACAAATCGTTCTTCCCGGTCTATGCGCGCTGCGAAGCGCTCAATCTGCCGGTATTGCTGCATCCGATCAATCCGGTCGGCGCTGACCGCATGCGCAGCTGGTACCTGCGCAACTTCATCGGTAATCCGGTCGATACCGGCATTGCGGCGGCCTCGCTGATTTTCGGCGGCGTGATGGATGCCTTTCCGAAACTCGATGTCGTGCTGCCGCACGCCGGCGGCATCACGTCGATCCTGATCGGCCGCTGGGACCACGGCAGCGGTGTGCGCCCCGAAACCAAACACATGACCAAGGCGCCGTCGACCTATCTGCGGCGCTTCCACTATGACACCATCAGCCACAGCCCGTCGATCATGGCCACCATCATCAAGCAGGTGGGCGCTGATCGCGTGGTGCTTGGCAGTGATCATCCGGCCGACATGAGCCTCGAGCGCCCGGTGGATTTTGTCGAGAGCATTCCGGACCTGAGCCGCAGCGATCGCGAACTGATTCTGGGCGGCAATGCGAAGCGCCTGCTGAAACTGGCATAAACGCAGGCGCGGTGCCTTGCGGCGTCGCCTGCCTCAACGCCGTGGCCCGCGGGCGGCTTGTTTTGCGCCGGCGGGTTTTTATTTCATGAATGGGTACTATGCGTCTTAGCGTTCTCGATCAATCGCCGATCATCAGCGGCCACAGCACCGCGCAGGCCATCGCTGAGACCATCAAGCTCGCGCGCGAGGCCGACCGTCTCGGTTATTACCGCTACTGGCTGGCCGAGCACCATGCGCTGATGGCGCTGGCCGACCCCTGTCCGGAAATACTGGTTGCGCGCGTGGCCGCCGAAACCGCGCGCATTCGCGTCGGCACCGGCGGCGTCATGTTGCCGCACTACAGCCCGCTGAAAGTCGCCGAACAGTTCCGCATGCTCGAAGCCATGTATCCGCAGCGCATCGATCTCGGCATCGGCCGCGCGCCCGGCGGCGACCGCACCACCGCGATGGCCCTGGGGCAGGGGCAGTATTCGAACGCCGAGGATTTTCCGGAGCAGGTGCAGTTTCTGGTTGCCTATCTCGATGACGCGATGCCGGCGGGCCATCCCTTCGGCAAAATCAAGGCGCAGCCGCTGGGGCCGACGGCGCCGCCGGTCTGGCTGCTTGGCTCATCGGATTACAGTGGCGCGCTCGCCGCGCAACTCGGGCTCAACTTCGCCTTTGCCCATTTCATCAGCGCCGACGGCGGCGACAGCGTCATGCGCGACTACAAGCGCGCGTTCCAGCCGTCGCCGCGCGAAGCCAAACCGCAGGCGCTGCTGACCGTATTTGTTATCTGTGCCGAGACGGATGCGGAAGCCGAGCGCCGCGCTGCCAGCATCGATTTGCGGCGCCTCAATATGGATTACGGACTCAACCAGCCGGTGCCGACGCAGGCTGAAGCCGAGGCGCGCCAGTACAACGAAGCCGAGCGCCAGCGCATTGCCTGGAACCGCCGCCGCCTCGTCTTCGGCGCACCGGATACGGTCAAGGCGCGCCTGCTAGAACTGCAGGCGCAGTTTGAAGCGGACGAACTGATGGTCATCACCATCACCGGTTCTTATGAAACGCGCCTGGAATCCTACAGACTGCTTGCCCGGGCCTTTGATTTAGAACCAACGGTGTAGTCGCAAACCGGTCACAGGCGTTATTGGAAGCACGGACGGCCGGCGCGACAATGTGCGGGCTGTTCAAAGGCAAACGGATCATCAACAACCCTGGAGAAGAGACCATGAACAAACTGATCGCAGCACTGTGTTTTGCACTGGCAATGGCCCCGGCAATGGCGCAGGACAAAGCCAAAGCCGACGACAAGAAAGCCGCGCCTGCAGCGGAAAAGAAAGCGGCGCCGGCCGCCGAGAAGGCGAAGAAAGAGCCGACTGAAAAGCAGAAGGCCCAGCAGGAACGGATGAAGGGTTGCAACGACAAGGCCTCCGACAAAAAAGGCGAGGAGCGCAAGAAATTCATGAGCTCCTGCCTCAAGGGCGAGGAAGAGGGCGCCTCGGACAAGCAGAAAGCCCAGCAAAACAAAATGACTTCCTGCAACAAGGAAGCCGGCGAGAAAAACATGAAGGGCGAGGAGCGCAAGAAATTCATGAGCACCTGCCTCAAGGGCTGATCAGCGCCACGCACGGGCAATCAGACAGGGCGGACGCGGTCACCGTGTCCGCCCTTCTGTTGCGCGGTGCAAAAGGCGTGACCAATTTGCAGTAAAATTGCGACAGGCATTTCCGGGGCGTTAGCTCAGCTGGTAGAGCAGCGGACTCTTAATCCGTAGGTCGTAGGTTCGACCCCTACACGCCCCACCAATTCAAAAAAGGCCGCGCGGATCGCGCGGCTTTTTTTCTTGCCGGAATGGTTTTATTGAACGATCGGGATGCACAATGAAACGCATGCGATGGATGGTTGCGATGACTCTGGCGCTGGCCGCGTTTGCTGCGCAGGCCGAGTGGACGCAGATCGGTGTTTCACGCAAAACGGACGACGCATTCACGCTCTACGTTGATCTGGCGACCGCCCAGCGCAACGGCAATCTGGTGCGCATCTGGGACCTGCAGGATTTTCCCGAACCGCAGCGGATAGACGGCCAGACCTATCTGTCGGAGAAGACCCAGATCGAATTCGATTGCGAGGCAAAGCGGGCGCGCGTTCTTGCCACCATCGATTGTGCCGGCCGCATGTGCAGCGGCAAGGTCGTTTATTCGGACGCCGATGTCAGCGAGTGGACAGCGGTGGGCGCCAATACGCTCGGTGAACTGGAGTGGAAGGCGGCCTGCTCGGTGAAGGCGGAGCCCTGACTGTGTCTGCTCAGGTCGCGAGCCCGACGGTATAACGGAAGTTCAGATTCCCGATTGCCTTCAGGTTCCAGCGGCCGTTCGCGCGTTCGTAGCGCAATTGCAGCTTTCCCGAAACCTGGACGGCATCTTCATTGGGCCCGGGGTTGTTGCGTGTGGTCATGAAAATGACGACGTTCGCCGCATTGCCCGTCAGCTGCGTCTCGACGATTTCGATCTGCTTGAATTCATCGGCCTCAAAGGTCCAGTCGGTCGGCGCGCCGCCGCTGGCTTCGGTGATCTGTACCACGCGGCCGACTACATCGCGGAGGATCTTTTCCACAGGAATGTCGCTTTGGCTGACACCCTGATCGGCGGCACGCAGGTTCGCACTGTCGGCGGCGCCGGAAGGCGACTCGCCGCAGGCGGTCAGCGTGCCGCACAGCAGCAAGGTGCTCAGCAGCATTCGTAACAGGTTGGCGGCGGGTTTGTTCACTTGGCGTTCGCAGCAGAGGATGGCGAATGCTAATCCCAACAGGCTCGCGAATCCACTCCATTCAAGGCAGGCACGCCGGGTCGGCGGGTCGGGGCGGCTATAATCGGCGCTCCAGTTTTGCTTTTGCGGTTCTCGCCAGCCGCAGCTCAAATCGGGTCAGGCGCCGTGCGCCCGGCCCGTTTTCATTCAACGGTCCCGATGTCGATCAATTTCGCTTTCGCGCTGGTGTTGTTCACCTTTTTGCCGGTCAATGCGGCGCGCGTGCTGCTTTCCCTCTACGCGCTTGAGCTGGGCGCCGCGCCGCTCGCCGTCGGCTTTCTCACGGCGACGTTTTCGGTGTTTCCGATGCTGCTGGCGGTGGTATCCGGCAAGATCACTGACCGGGTCGGCGCGCGCTGGCCGGTGTTCGGCGGCACACTGTTCGTGCTCGGCGGCATGCTGGCGCCGTATTTTGTTCACGACATCCCGGTGCTTTATTTCGCTGCGGCGATGAACGGTTTCGCCTTTGCATTTTTTCAGCGTTTCATTCCAGAACCTGATCGGCATGATGAGCGCGCCGCGCGACCGGACGCACAACTTCAGCATCTTCAGTCTGATGGTGGCGACGGCGAATTTCGCCGGCCCGCTGTTCGCCGGCTTCACGATCGACCGCTCAGGGCATGCGATCGCCTGTTTATATGTGGCGCTGTTTGCGCTGGTGCCGATGGTGATGCTGGCCGGCTGGGGCGCCGCGCTGCCCGGCGGCACCAGCGGGCCGCGGCCCGCCGGCGGCGTGCGCGAAACCCTGTCCGATCCGGCGGTGCGCAAGACGCTGGCCACCGGCGGCCTGTTGATGGCGGGGCAGGATTTGTTTCAGACCTATATGCCCGTGTACGGCCACAGCATCGGCCTGACGGCATCCGCCATAGGCACCATCGTCGGCATGTTTGCCGGTGCCGCTTTTGTCGTGCAACTGGTCATCAAGCGCCTGATCAACCGCTATCCGATGGAACTCGTGCTGACCTATACGCTTTATCTGGCGGCAGCGACCTTTGTGCTGATGCCGTTTTTCAAAAGCGCAGTGGCGCTCGCCGCGCTGGCGTTTGTCTTCGGGCTGGCGATTTGTCTCGGCCA
>CAZVDN010000052.1:0-14123 GCA_964625665.1 uncultured Streptomyces sp.
CGCGGGCTGGGTACCATGGCCGCCAGCTGCGCCGCCTGTTCCGGCGTCAGTTCGCCGGCGGCAATGCCGAAATGATACTGCGCGGCCGCCTCGGCGCCGAACACGCCGTTGCCCCACTCGATCACATTCAGATAAATCTCCAGAATGCGGCGCTTAGTCATCACGGCCTCAAGCATGATGGTGATGACCGCCTCCTGCGCCTTGCGCCACCAGGTGCGTTCGCCGGAGAGAAACAGGTTTTTCGCCAGTTGCTGACTGATGGTCGATCCGCCGGCGACCACCTTGCCCTTCTGCCGGTTGCGTTCATAGGCCGTGCGAATGCCGTCCCAGTCGAAGCCCTCGTGATCGAGAAATTTCGCGTCTTCCGCGACGACAATTGCGCGCTTGAGGTTGGTGGAAATGCGCGCATAGGGCACCCAGCGTTGCTGGAGCGCGAAATTCGGCGCCTTCTCGCGCAGGCGCTCAAGGCGCGCATCCATGAATGCGGTTGATGACGGATTGTGGTCGACCCAGTACCAGATGTGCAGAAAGAACCAGAACTGCACCAGCACCAGCGCGATCAGCGCGGTGAGGATGGTATAGCCGATGCTGCGGCCGATGAACTTCAGCAGGCGCAGCATGCTCAGCGACCGCGATTGCGCGGGTTGAAACGATCCGCAGTCAACGCGACGACCTCAACATCGACAGCACCGGCGCCGTCTGCGGACGGACACCGCGCCAGAGAAAAAACGATTCTGCCGCCTGCTCGACCAGCATGCCGAGTCCGTCGGCGGTTTTCGTTGCGCCCAATTCCCGCGAAAAATCCAGAAAGAGCTGCGCCTTAGCGCCGTACATCATGTCGTAGGCCAGCGAACCCGCCGCGAATACGCCGTCACGCAGCGGCGGCAGTGCGCCGGCAACGCTCGCCGAAGTGGCATTGATCACCAGATCAAAGGCGGCGGTACCGAGCGCTTCAAAGGACGCCGCCGTGCAACGGCCCCAGCGGCTGAAATGCGCAGCCAGGCCATGCGCTTTTTCGACGGTGCGATTGGCGACCACCAGGTCGGCAGGATTGCGTCCGATCAGCGGCAGCATGACACCGCGCGCGGCGCCCCCCGCACCGAGCAGCAACACGCGCTTACCGGCAATCGAAACACCGTGATTGAATTCAATGTCGCGCACGAGTCCGGCGCCGTCAGTGTTGTCGCCGAAGATTTCCGTGCCGTCGAATTTCAGCGTATTGACGGCCTGCGCCTGCTCGGCGCGTTCGCTGCGCTGCGTTGCCATTGTCCAGGCTTCAAGTTTGAACGGCAGCGTGATGTTGAGGCCGCGCCCGCCCGCCTTGCGAAAGGCTTCGACCTCGGCGACAAAACCGTCCTGCGGCGCCAGCAGCCGCGCGTATTCGATGTCCTCGCCCGTTTGTGCGGCGAAGGCGCTGTGGATCTGCGGTGAAAGACTGTGGGCGACGGGGTTGCCCACTACGGCGTAGCGGTCGGTCATAGCCTGCTATTGTAAGGGCAAGTGGCTGCGCGACCGCAGCGCAGCCCGCCGGCTTACTCCGTCGCCAGTTTGTCGGTGCGCGTAAAAATCCAGGTCCGCGTGATGCTCAGCAGATCGGTGTCGCGCGCGATGTCGGCGGAAAACGCCGCGTAGGGCGAACCCATGTGCACGATGCGCACCGCCGCCTCATCGAGCACCTTGTGCCCCGATGAACGGTTGATTTCAACCGTATCGACATTGCCGTCGGCACGGATCGACACGGTGAGTTGCAGGCTGCCGTAGATCTTCTGGTCGCGCGCAGCGGCCGGATAGTTGAGAGTGCCGATGCGCTCGATCTTCAGCCGCCAGTCATCGATGTAACGGGCGAAGCGGTATTCGGTGGTGCGCGCGCCGACAAACTGGCGGCGCGGCCGTTTCTGGTAGGCGTCCCAGTCTTTCGAAATCTGCGCCTCGAGCCGCGCGATCTCGAGGCTCTTGTTCATGATGTCCTGGGCGGTCGGCGCGACTTTCGTTTCAGTCTGCTGCTGTTGCTGCGGCGGCGCCGAATCGACCTTGGTCTGCGATTTGACCTGCGTCAGCAGCTTGCGCGCTTCAAGCTCGAGCTGCTGGACTCGGCTCGACTCCATCGCCACTTCGGCAGTCTGCTTGTCGTTCTGCGATACCGGCAGCGGGCTCTTGGCATTGCGGTCGAGATCGGTGGTGCCGCCGCCGTCCAGATTGTGCTGGGCCAGAATGTCGGCCTGCTGCGGACGCGACTTCGATTTCGCATTGACGAGAACGATTTCAAGGGCCGGCGCGAAATTGCCGAGCTTCGACAGGTCGGGCGGACGGAAGGTAATGCCGAACAAGACGAACGCGTGCAGCATGATCGATGCGAGCACGGCGTATTGGAAGCGGGTTTCGTAGTCGAGGGCAAACCACTTGCGCTGGAACGAGCGCCACCGGTCCTGTAACAACAGGGGGTCAAGGGGGGCGCGCATTCGCCCCGGCAGCAGGTTCTTGGTTAAGCCAATGGCACTCATGTCGGCACTCGCACCTGTATCGCCCGAAGGTTTGACGACACGTCTACGGATAGGCACAAAATACCTTATATCACAACGATTTGCAACGCTTATTTAACGTCGTTTATGCACTGGCGGTGCCGTCTGCGGGTGGCGCCGTCAGATGTTCGGCGTGCACCGACAATTCCCAAAAATCCAATTTAGACAGTGAGATACGCACTTTCTCCCCCGCCGCCGCATCGCGTAGCGATGGCACCCGGATCACCAGCGGCAGACAGTCGAACCGAACCAGGTTGTCGCGCACCACCGTCGCATCGAGCGCCGTTGACTGCGTCTGCTCGATCCAGCGCAGGCACCAGTAGCGCTCCATCATGCGCTGAAACTCGCCATAGCTGTCGTAGGCCAATTCGAAATCCCGCAGGGCCGACAGCAGCTCGGGCGCGCCCTGCGCATAGACGGCGGGCTGTTGCGCAAACAACGCCAGCAACTGTCGTTGATTGATCAGATCGACGTAGCGCCGCAGCGGTGAACTCGACCACGCATACTGCTGCACGCCAAGCCCGTCGTGCGGGGTCGGCACGGTCGTCATGCGCGCCACGCCGCCGGTTTGCGCGCGAAAGGCGCCGGGCAATCCCGCTTCGCGCAAGGCGCGGCCCCATTCGGCATTCGCATAAATCATCATTTCGGCAACCAGCTTGTCGATCGGCGAACCGCGTCGGCGCTCCACAATGCGCACGCGACCGTCATCGACATAGAAGTTGTATTCGACGCGCTGCTGCTCGTTGGCCGCATCGGCCTTGCCGCGTGCCGCCTGCAACTGCGCCGAGAGCCGCCACAACGCGGCGATTTCACGGCCGAAACGATGGTCAATCGGGCCGCCGGCCAGCGCGGCCTCGGTGAACACATTCTCCAGATCGCCGTGGCGCAGATTGGCCGCAATCGGCACACGCTCGCAAACGCTGCGCGTAGCAATAACGTTGCCGGTGGCATCGACATCTAGATACAACGACAGCGCCGGCCGCGCGTCGCCTTCGAGCAGCGTAAACGCCTCGATCGCCGCAGGCGGCAACATGGTGATTTTGTCGCCGGGAAAATACACCGTGGACAGGCGCGCACGCGCCGCCGCGTCGAGCGGCGAATCCGGCGCGATGCCGAGTGCCGGCGCGGCGATATGAATGCCGAAACGCGTATTGCCATTGTCCAGAACGCGCACCGAAAAGGCATCGTCGATTTCGGTGGTCGTTTCGTCGTCGATGCTGAAGGCCGGCGTTTCGGCCAGCGGCAGGTCGGCGGGGACGCTGACCGGCGGCATCGCAGCAAAGGCAATCCCCTGCGGAAAATGCTGAAACAGAAAATGATTGAGATGGAATTCGTGCGCCGACGCCAGCGCGCCGCAACGCTCGAAAACGCGCGGCGGCGTCAACTTCAGCTGTTCGCCGGCCGCTTCGAGCGCCTTCCATTCGAGGCTGTTCTTGTCCGGCGCATAGAGCAGGGGCGACACCAGCGCCTGGAACGATTCCGGCAAACGGCCGGCCACGAGTTCGTCGATGTAACGCTGCTTCTGCTCGGCGAGCAGGCGCTTTTTCTCGACGCTGGCCAGCGCCGCCTTCAGCGCCTCGGCCGGCGCCGCCTTGTAGCGTCCCTTGCCCTTCTTGTAGAAATACATCGGCGCGCCGTGCAGCCGCAGCAGCAGGCCGGCGGATTCCACTGCAACCGGTGCGTGGCCGAAGTATTCGCGGCCCAGCTTGTCGAAATCGAATTCGTCGCCGCCGCAGCATTCCCACATGAAATCGATATCGATCGCGTCGGCGCATTTCTGCGCCGCGTCCATGAAGGACGACAACGCGGGCTGGTCGAAGCGCAACAATACCGCCGAAGCCTTGACCTTGGAACGCTTGCCGTGCGGCGCTTCAACCTGCAGCGAGCTGTCGTTGTCGGCGAGAATGGCGCCGACCTTGAAGCCGCCGTCCTCTTCGTAAAATACATTCATGGGGAAACCGCTTCGCGCCGCAGAGAAAGGCGCGGATTATAGCCCAGCAATGATTGCAGCCCGCATCATGAAAAAGGCCGCGTGCAGCAGCACGCGGCCCTGGTCACCGGCAACGCGATTATTTTGCGCCGACCTCGAGCTCCAGCGCATCGTGGACGTCGGTGGCAATGACCATGCCCTCGGGCCCGCCCGACTGCACATTGCCGCTGACGACGTGGAAACGCGCGCCGACGATGTCGCCGGCCAGACCGTGGCGCGACACCTCCATCGGCGGCAGGCTGGTCCAGCGGTTGGTGGCCGGATCATAGGACTCGACCGCACGGAAAGTCGCCGAAAAGCGGTCGGTGCGCACTTCACCGCCGGCGACGATGATGCGGCCCTTGTAGGTGCCCCAGGCACTGGCGCTGCGCGCCGTCGGCATCGGTGCCAGCAGCGGCCCCCATTGATCGGTCGCCGGATCGTATTCCTCAACCACATCGGTGTTGCTCGCCCGCGTGATGAAGGCATTGCCGACGCGACCGCCGATGACATAGATCTTGTTGTTGACCACGCCGATCGCCGCATGATTGCGCGTGGTCGGCATCGGGCTCTTCGTTTCCCATTTGTCGGTGGCGATGTCGTAGACCTCGTTGGTGCCGAGCACGCGCTGCGGACGCGCCGGATGCAGCGCGGTTTCCTTCGCTCCCGGGCTCAGTCCGGCGCCGCCGATCACATAGAGCTTGCCGTTAACGATGGCCGCATTGGGCGAGCCGCGTTTGGTCGGCATTGGCGCCAGCGCCTTCCAGCTGTCGTTCGCCGTGTCGTATTCCCACAGATTGTCGATCGGCTGCCAGGCCGAGGGGCCACTCGCCGGTTTGACGAAACCGCCGACGATGTAGATCTTTCCATTGCGCTCGGCCAGCGCCACATGGTGCGAGAGGAGCGGCATGTTCTTTTTCTTCGCCCACTTGTCGGTCGCCGGATCGTATTCGAAGACCAGCCCTTTCGGCGTCCAGCCCGGCGCGAGACCGCCGAACACATACAGCTTGCCGCCCGAGCTGATGCCGTAGAGTTCCTCCGAGGCATCCGGAAACGGCGCGAGTTTCACCCATTTCTGCGCCTGCGCCAGGCCGCTGCAGGCCAGCGCGATCACCAGCACGGCAAACAGCTGCCGCACCCGATTCATTGATACGAACATGGTTTCTCCCCCGGGAAATTAAAACGCACGCCATCCTACGCCGAAGCGCGGCGGCCTGCCATGTGCCGTTACGGCGCCGCGCCCGGCAATTCGAGCACTTCGTGAATTTCGGTGGCGAGGCTGGTGCCTGCCAGCGGCGATTGCGACTGCACCACACCGCTGACCAGATGCAACCGGTTGCCGATAACTGCGCCGGCCAGTCCGTGACGCTGCACCTGCATCGGCGGCAGGACATGCCAGAAGTTGGCGGCCGCATCGTAGGCCTCGACCGCCTTGAACGCGGCACTGAACTGGTAGCTGCGCCCTTCCCCCCCTGCAACGTAAATGCGCCCGTTGTGCACACCCCAGGCGCCGCCGCTGCGCGGCGTCGGCATCGGTGCGCGAATACCGCCCCATTGATCAAGCGCCGGATCGTATTCTTCAACGATATCGGTATTGCTCCCGGTGCTCATGAACACTGAACCAACACGACCGCCGATCACATAAATTTTCCCGTTCACCACGCCGACGGCCGAGTGATTGCGCGCGGTCGGCATCGGGTTGCGACCGGACCAGCGATTGGTCGCCGGATCGTAAACCTCATTGGTCGCCACCGCGCGATGCAAACTCGGTCGGCCGCGCGTGCGGTCGATGAATGATTCCGCCGAGCCGGGATGATTGGCCGCGCCGCCTATCGCATAGACCTTGCCGCCCACCACCGCCGCAACAACCGAGCCGCGCTTCGACGGCAGCGGCGCCAGTGCACGCCATTGATCGCCGCGCGGGTCGTATTCCCATACGTTATCGATCGGTTCCCAGCCCGGCGGGTTGCCCTTTTCGGCGCCGCTTGGCACGGTAAATCCGCCGATGACGTAAATCTTTCCATTGAGCTCAGCCAGTGCCGCGTGATGCGCGGGCAGCGGCATGTCTTTCTTTCTCGACCAGCGGTCGGCCGCCGGATCGTACTCGAACACCATGCCGAGCGATTTCCAGCCCTGCTCCTGCCCGCCGAACACATAAAACCGGCCGCCCGCCGCCATGCCGTAGAGCTCCTCCGAGGGCGCCGGAAACGCCGCTGCGGTGCTCCATTTCTGCGCCTGCGCACCGGCCGTCAGCACCAAGCACAGGCCAATCGCCAACAGGGCTGCCCGAAACGTCCGTTCTATCCATCTGCGATTCATTCCCCCTCCTTGTCACGCTGTGACATCAAGCTTGTTTTATTTATGCCAGACGGCAAAATTCAAAAACAACATCGAGATATTTTTCAAAATCGCCGAAGCCGTGATCGCCGCCTTCGATGACAAGCTGTCGCGCGCCGCGATAGCGTTCGACCGCCTGTCGATAGTCGAGCACCTCGTCGCCGGTCTCGACCATCAATAAATAGCGCTGCGGCGTGACCGCCGCACATTCGAGTGCGCGCAGTTCCCCGACGTGCGCATGGGTGAATTCGTATTCTTCCCCGGTATACAGATTTTTCTGTTGGCCGACGTGGCCCTCGAGCAATTCATAGGGACGCACCGCCGGATTGACCAGCACCGCGCGCAGATTGTGCCGTTCGGCCAGCCAGGTCGCGTAATAACCGCCGAGCGAACTGCCGACCAGCAGTGCATCGGGGTGGGCGGCGACCAGATCATCCAGAACACCTGCGGCGGCCTGCGGCGAATGCGGCAACGCCGGCGCGATGAATTGCATGGCCGGCGCGCGCTGCGCGAGCGCACCTTGCAGCACGCGCGCCTTGAACGAGGCCGGTGAACTGTTGAAACCATGAATGTAGATGAGTGCGGCGGGCATGGCCGGATTCTACCTGCGGCAAGGCGCGGCATATAATCAAGGCCCTTCAGTGATCGACGAAACGACCATGACCCCCAAATCCACCTACGCCACCCGCGGCATGATGGTCGCGCCGCACGCGCTGGCCGCGCAGTCCGGTCTTGCGGTATTGCGCGAAGGCGGCGATGCGCTCGAAGCCATGGTGGCCGCCGCCGCCACCATCTCGGTGGTCTATCCGCACATGAACGGCATCGGCGGCGACAGCTTCTGGCTGATCCACGAACCAGGGCGCGATGTCATCACCATCGACGCCTGCGGGCGTGCCGCGGCGCGCGCCAGCGTCGACTACTATCGCGGGCAGAATCTGCATGCGATTCCGTCGCGCGGCCCGCTCGCCGCCAACACCGTCGCCGGCACCGTTTCCGGCTGGAACATGGCGATGGATTACGCCAAACAGCACTGGGGCAGCCGCCTGCCGCTATCGCGCCTGCTCGACGATGCGATCGCCTACGCCGAACAGGGCATCGTCGTCACGCAAAGCCAGACCCATTGCACGGCGACGAAGCTGGCGGAATTGGCCGGCGTGCCGGGCTTCAGCGAACGCTTTCTGGTTGATGGCAAAGCGCCCGCCTTCGGTTCAGTGCTGAAGCAAGCGCGCATCGCTGCCACGCTGCGTCAGTTGGTCAAAAACGGGTTGAACGATTTCTACGACGGTGAACTCGCACGCAGCATTGCCGGCGACCTCGCCGCCGTCGGCAGTCCCCTCGCCCTCGCCGATCTCGAAGGCCACGCGGCCGAACTGCGCCCGCCGGTCGCGTTAAAACACAAGCTTGGCATGCTCTACAACATGGCGCCGCCGACGCAGGGCACGATCTCGCTGATGATCCTCGGCATTCTCGACCGGCTCGCGCTCGGCAAGGTCGCCGCCGACAGCGCCGATCATGTGCATCTCGCCGTTGAAGCCACCAAGCAGGCCTTTATGGTGCGCGACCGCTGCATCACCGACCCCGCCTTCATGACGGTCGATCCGGAGTATCTGCTCAGCGACAAGGCCTTGCGGGCACAGGCCGAGTCCATCCACCGCAAGCGCGCATTACAGTGGGGCACTCCCTCTCAGCGCGGCGACACCATCTGGATGGGCGCCATCGACGGCGCAGGCCGCGCCGTCAGCATGATCCAAAGCATTTATCACGAGTTCGGCAGCGGCATCGTGCTAAAAAACTCCGGCATCAACTGGCAGAACCGCGGCTGCAGTTTTTCGCTCGACGAACACGCGCTCAATCAGCTCAAGCCGCGGCGCAAACCTTTTCACACACTCAATCCCGCACTGGCGCGCCTCAACGACGGTCGCGTCATTGTCTACGGCACCATGGGCGGCGACGGCCAGCCGCAAACCCAGTCGGCGGTGTTCACGCGCTACGCGGTGTTCGGTCAGGGCATGCAGCAGGCGATCAGCGCGCCGCGCTGGCTGCTGGGCCGCACCTGGGGTCAGGCCAGCGATACGCTGAAACTCGAATCACGTTTTGATCCGACGCTCATCGCCGAACTCAAACATCGCGGGCACGATGTCGAAGTCCTGCAGGCTTACGATGAAACCATGGGGCATGCGGGCGGCATTGCGCAGCATGCCGACGGCACACTGGAAGCGGGATTCGATCCGCGCAGTGACGGGGCCGCTGCGGGCTTCTGATCGCTGAACGATGCAACGTCTGCGGCCGCCGGAACGCAAGGCGCGCTTCGCGCAAACCTTACTGGCGGCCTGACGCGGCGTGCCGTATCAATACATGCAGCGGCAAACCGGTCTGCGTTTTCAAACGTTTGTGCAACGCTTCCGCATAATAATCAGCCTCGACGTTGCCGGTGAAATCTGCCGGCCAGGTCTTGCGGTCGTGCCACTGATGAGGCGTCGCTTCGAGCTGCAGTTGCGGGTAGGAGGAAAACAGAAAGTGAAAAAACTCGTGCTGCAGCCACTGTGACAGCGTGACACTGCGTTCGACATCGCGCAGGGGCCGGCGCCCGTTCTGGTTGGCGGTCAGCAGAAACTTCAGATCCTCACTGACAAAACACATGGACCGCTCGGGCGCCGGGCCGCGCCGCATGCCGCCGGTGACGAACCGTTTGTTCGAGAAGGCCGCCGCCTTGGGCACATGAGACGGATAAAACAGGTGCCACCAGTCGGTGTTGCGCCGGACATTCTCCGGAACAGCAGCCCAGACCTGCTCGCCCGCCGCGTGCGCAATATTGACGCCGCCTTGATTCAACCCGACCTGCAACGTGAAGTCGGGCAGGCGCACAAACACCCGTTTCACCCGGGTGCGTCCGCCAGTCATCGCCAGAATGTATTCATCGAACAGCCAGTAGGCATCGTTGATGATTTGTTCGCCGCGTGCGCCGTCCAGCGCTGCATCCAGCGTATTCATCGTCAGACGCCCCTCGCGACGTTCAAATTCCGCGAGCGTTTCGGGCTCCAGGCCGGCAGACCGGCCGACCAATACCACGGTGAGCTGCAGCGTGCTTTCAGGCGATGCGGGGCCATCGCGTTTCAATCGCCACTCGACGCAATCGGTGAGCATACGCAGCGCTGCGTAGGCCGGGGGGGTACCAAAATCCGCCAGTGCAAGCAACTGCGCCGATTCCCGTTGCAGTTCCTTCCACGCGCGCTCGCCGTGCGGCACCTCGGCCCACAGTGCGCGCAGCAGCTTTTGCGCGGTTACATAATCCTGCTTGCGGTATGCTGCCGCCGCCGCGAAGTAGACATCAGTCGATTTCCGGAACAATGGCGAAAACTGCGCCGTGCTCTGCGCAGGCAGCACCGGTTCCTGTCCATTGACTGGCAGCCACACAAACATGAGCAACAGACAGAATGCCTTACGCATCATTTTGGGCATCGAAGGAAGCGCGGTTGGAACTGCAGCCACTCAATTGTTCTTCGCGCCTGAATCCTTCACCGCCTGACGCCACTTCTGGATTTCGCGCAGCACGAAGGCGCGCGCTTCGCGGTCGGTCAGGCGTTCGGGATCAAAACCGTTTTCGGTCAGGCGCACCTGCAAATCCGGTTGCGCCAGCGCCGCCACAATCGCTTTGCCCAGCTTCGCCTGCACCGCGGCGGGCAGACCCGCCGGCGCGATCATGAAACGGAAAGATTCCGGATTGACGCTGGGAAACCCTGCGGCGGCAAACGTCGGCACATTGGGCAGCAGCGGCGAAGGCTTCTTGCCGGTGATCGCCAGCGGCACCAGCGTGCCGGCCTGAATCTGCGGCAGCATGGCTCCCGGCACCGCGATGGTGAGATCTGCATGCCCGCCGATCACTTCAATGACCGACGCACCAGCACCCTTGTACGGCACATGCAGCAAATCGATTTTCGCCGCGGTTTTGAACATCTCGGACGACAGGTGGCTCGACGAACCAACGCCGGCCGAGCCGAAGGTGATCTTGCCCGGGTTCTTTTTTGCCGCGGCGATCAGCTCCTGCAGCGTGCGCACCTTGAGTCCCGGATGCGTCACCAGCAGGGACGGCGAAGTGGCGACGATCGCCACGAAACTAAAATCGCGTTCGGAGTCATAGGGCAGTTTGTCGGCGAGCGACGGGTTGATCGCGAACGCAGTGTCAATCATGCCGAGCGTATAACCGTCTGGCACGGATTTGGCGACAAGCTGCGTGCCGAGCACGCTGCCCGCACCGCCGCGATTGTCTACCACCACCTGCTGGCCGAGTGCTTCGCCGAAACGCGGCGCTACCAGCCGCGCCAGCAGATCGGTGCCGCCGCCGGCGACGAAGGGCACGATCAGGCGGATCGGGCGCGACGGATAAGTATCGGCGGCGCGCGCCACCGACAACAGTGGCAACAGCAATGCCGCCGCCAACACCACCGGACTGCCCAACGTATTTTTCACGATTCGCACTCCCGATCTGCAGCAGCGCTCATGCCGCGTATCGGCTTAACAGCTCGCGATTGATTTCAAGCCCCAGCCCCGGCCCCTGCGGAATGCTCACCACGCCGTCCTTATGGATCACGGGGTTCTTCGCAAGTTCGGTGCGCAAAGCATTTTCACTCATGTCGTATTCAAGCAGCGCCGGAAACGGCACGTTCGAATGCGGCACGTCAGGCAGATTGGCCAGCAGTTGCAGGGTCGCCGCCATGCGGATGGCGGTGCCGAACATGTGCGGAATCACGCGCACGTGATTGGCGCTCGCCATCGCGGCAATTTTTTTGAACTCGGTGAAACCGCCGCAGATGCTGACGTCGGGTTGCGCGATGTCGAGTGCGCGTTCCTGAAAAAACCGGCGGAAGGCGCGATGGCCGCGCAACTGTTCGGCGCCCGAAATGCGCACGTTCAATGCGCGGCGGATTTCAATATATCCTTCGACGTCGTCCGAACTGATCGGCTCTTCGAACCACAAGAGGTTGTTTTCAACGAGGCGCTGGCCGACGGCGATCGCCGAGCCGCGGTCGTAGGCGCAATTCGCATCGACCGCAAACAGGATGTCATCGCCGATCGCGCGGCGCACCGCCGCCACGTTCTTGATGTCGTAATCCGGACCGAAACCGACTTTCATCTTCATCGCCTTGAAGCCCTGATCGACGTAGCCGCGCGCCTCGTCGACCAGCGCCGCGGTCGGATCGCTGCGCTCGCGCCGGAAGAGGCCCGTCGCATACGCCTGCACCTTGCTGCGGAACGCGCCGCCGAGCAACTGATAAACAGGCTTGTCGAGCGCCTTGCCCATCAGGTCCCACAGCGCGATATCCACGCCGCTGATCGCACCGATATCGGTACCCTGCAGTTGCAGGCCTTCCCAGATCACTTCGTAATCGAAGGGGCTGCGGCCGATCACCTGCGATTCAAGCGCGCGCCGCGCCGGCACGCCGGTGCCTTCGCCCCAGCCCGACAACCCGCTGTCCGTAATCACCTCGACGATGCCGAACGGCCGCTGGCGCGTCGTGCGCATGCCGTTGGAGAACGGATCTTTGACCGGATAAACCACCGGATAGGTTTTGACATCGACGATCTTCATTATTGGATTCCCTGAAGTGGAATTTAAACGCGGCTGTTCGAATCAATCGGCACTGACCGTGCGCCCTGCCGCCCACGCGCGCAGGGCTTCGACTTTCTCCGCCATCACCACTGAGAGTGGACGCGTGCGTCCGATCTCGCCGGCGATGTGCTCGGTGGACAACGGTTTTTTTTCTGATAATGCTTCGTAGATCGCCGCGACAACAGTCTGCTCGATTTCCGCACCGGCAAAGCCGTCCGCAGCCACCGCAAGACTGGCGACATCGAATTTCGCCGGGTCCTGATTGCGCTTGCGGATGTGAATGCGGTAGATCTCTTCGCGCGTCGCCAGGTCGGGCAAATCGACGAAGAACATTTCATCGACGCGGCCCTTGCGCAGCAACTCGGGCGGCAGTTGCGAAACGTCGTTCGACGTCGCCACCAGAAAGGTGCGCGATTTGCGTTCGGCCATCCACGTCAGCAGCGTGCCCAGCACGCGGCGCGAGACCCCGCCGTCGCCGCCCGCACTGTCCTGCGCAAGGCCTTTTTCGATTTCGTCAATCCACAGTACACACGGCTGCATGGCGTCGCCCTGTTTCAGCGCCTGGCGCAGATTGCGTTCGGTCTCGCCGCTGAACTTGTTGTAGAGCACGGCAAAATCCAGCCGCATCAGCGGCACACCCCACGAACCCGCGATGGCCTTGGCGGCGAGGCTCTTGCCGGCACCCTGCACGCCGAGCAGCAACACCCCCTTGGGCACATCGACGCCGAGTTTTGCGGCATCGCCGGTAAACGCCGGGCGCCGCAACTCCAGCCAGCGCTTGAGGTTCTTTAACCCGCCGACATCGGCAAAGCTGCCGGTGTCGATTTCGAAATCGAGCAGTCCGCCTTCGCCCAGCGATTCACGTTTGAAGCGCAGCACGCGGTGAATGTCTTCGAGCGTGATTGCATTGTCATCGCGGATCGACTGGCGGATCAGGCGTTGCGCATCGTCCTGACACATGCCTGACAGGTGCTGCACCAGCATGTCCACCGCCTGCTGCTGGCCCTTGATGGACTGGCCGTTTTCGCGCTCCCACAACTGCGCTTCCTGTTTGATCAGCTCGCGGATTTCCTGTGCGGTGGGCAGCGGCAGCGCGAATCGCGCGCACATGCGCTGCAAGTCCGTGGGCACATCAACGTGCTGACTGACAAAGACCAGCGTGCGCGGCGTCTTCGCATATTCCTGGGCGATTTCCTTGATCAGGCGCACGTTGACCGGGTCATCGAAATAGGGCTGCGGATCGAGCAGCACGTAGATGCCGTTTTGCGGCGTCTTGTCGATATGGCGCAGCGCATCGCGGAATTCGTAGGTGTGCGGCACGACATCGGTGCGCGGAAAGCGCTTGAGACCGTCGGCCACCGTCCACACAAAGAGCGGCCAGTTCTCCAGATTGGAGGCGCGTTCGAGCACGCGCATCATGCGCACCTCTTCGCTGGTCTCGACCTGCACCAGCGGAAAATGCGACTTGATGATCAGCGCGAGATCATTGAGGTTATCCGCCATGCAGCTCCCTCAATCGTTTGAGCAGTTTGTCATGGATGCCGCCGAAACCGCCGTTGCTCATCACCAGCACGTGGTCGCCGGGGCGTGCCGTCTGCGCGATCGCCTCGACGAGTTTGCCGAGGTCCTGTTCGGTGACCGCGCGCTCGCCGAGCGGCTTGAGCGAATCGGCCGGGTTCCAGCCGAGATT
>CAZVDN010000053.1:0-14004 GCA_964625665.1 uncultured Streptomyces sp.
TGCGGCTGGCCCATCTCGCCTTCGATTTCGGCCTTCGGCGTCAATGCCGCCACCGAGTCGACGACGACAATATCGACCGACCCCGAACGCACCAGCATGTCGGCAATTTCCAGCGCCTGTTCGCCGTTGTCCGGCTGCGAGATCAGCAGGTCCTGCACGTTGACGCCGAGCTTCTGCGCATACTGCGGATCGAGCGCGTGTTCGGCGTCGATGAAGGCGGCGGTGCCGCCGAGTTTCTGCATCTGCGCGATGACGCTGAGGGTGAGCGTCGTTTTGCCCGATGATTCCGGGCCGTAGATTTCGATGATGCGCCCTCGCGGCAGGCCACCGACGCCGAGCGCGATGTCGAGCCCGAGCGAACCGGTCGACACGACCTGGATGTCCTTTGCGACATCGGCCTCGCCGAGCCGCATGATGGAGCCCTTGCCGAACTGTTTTTCGATTTGCGACAGCGCCGCTGCCAGTGCCTTGCTTTTGTTTTCGTCCATGATTTGTCCCATTTAAGCCTCCATGATTATCGCACACTCGTCGAATTCAACGCGGCGCGAAAACGCGGAGATGACGTCTAGGTCTTCGGTATTAAACAACCATCCACAATCGACTTCACTGGCGCACAGGATGCGCCACCCACTGGCTCAACAAATGAGCCAGTGAAACAATTTCGTCAGGCGGCCGCCGCCAGCGCGAGCACGCCCTTCAACGCGCGGATCACACTCTGCCGGCGCACTGCCTCGCGGTCGCCGTCGAAGCGGCAGGTTTCCGCGTGCACGGCACCGCCCTTGCGCGCCCAGCCGATGCACACGGTGCCGACGGGCTTGTCCGGCGTGCCGCCGGTGGGGCCGGCCACGCCGCTGACCGAGACGGCGATCTGCGCGCTACTCGCCGCCAGGGCGCCGGCGGCCATCTCTCGTACCACCGGCTCGGACACCGCGCCATGCTCGCGTAGGGTCACCGCCTTGACCCCCAGCATCTGCTGCTTGGCGGCATTCGTATAGGTAATGAAACCGCGGTCATACCAGGCCGAACTGCCCGAGATCATGGTTACCACCTCGCCAATCCAGCCGCCGGTGCAGGATTCCGCCGTAGTCAGCACCAGCTCGCGCGCCTTGAGCGCCGCGCCGATCTGTTCGCCCAGTTCATAGAGTTCGTTGTCCATCGCTACTCCGTAGGATCAATCGGGGAAAATGCTGCGCGCCACCGCCAGCACGATCAGCGTATAGAACGCCGCCAGCAGATCGTCGAACATCACGCCGAAGCCGGTTTTCCATTTGCGGTCGAAATAGCGGATCGGCGGCGGCTTCACAATATCAAAGAAGCGAAAAAGCAGAAACGCCGCCGCCTGCCAGGCGTAACCCGACGGCGTAAAAAACAGCACCAGCGTAAAGGCGACGATTTCGTCCCAGACGATGGCGCCGGGATCGGCAATGCCCAGATCGCCCGCCGTGCGCGCGCAGATCCAGATGCCGCCGACGAAAGAAAAAACGATCAGCGCAAGCTGCTCCGCCACCGTGCAGTTGACGACCATCAGTGCAAACAACGGAAACGCCAGCAGGGTGCCGGCGGTGCCCGGCGCGAACCGCACCAGACCGCTGCCGGCGCCAAGCGCCAGAAAATGCGCGGGATGCGCGAGCAGAAACTGCAGATTCAGCCTGTTTGCCGGTTCAGCCAAAGTGGTCGAAGCCTCCGGCGCCGGCCAGCCGCAGCGGCGTGCCGTCCGGCGCGCGCACCAGCAGCGCCGGCACGCCGCGCGTTTGCGCTTTGATGTGGCCGATTGGCGTCACGCGCACACCGGCGCGTTTCGCCGCTGCCAGCACGCGCTCGCGGTACCGCACGGGCGCGGTAAAACACAATTCGTAATCATCCCCGCCGGCGAGCAGCGCGCGGCAGGCGACGACGGAATCGAGTCGCCGCGACAGTGACGGCGAAGCCGGCAGATCGGCAAATTCGATTTCCGCGGCACAGCGCGAGCGTTCGAGAATGTGGCCGAGATCGGCGAGCAATCCATCGGAAATATCGATGGCGCTATTGGCAATGCCGCGCAGCGCAAGACCCAGCGCGATGCGCGGCTGCGGCTTGTGCAGACGTATTGCGCAGGCGGCGAGTTCAACGCGCGTGAGTTTGAATTTTTTCTGCAGGGCCGCGAGCGCCAGCGCCGCATCGCCGATGCGGCCCGACACCCAGATATCATCGCCGGCGCGCGCCCCGTCGCGGCGCAATGCGCCGCCGCGCGGCACCTCGCCCATGATCTGCACGCAGATATTGAGCGGCCCGCGCGTGGTATCGCCGCCGACGAGATCGACCTTGTGTTTGCGTGCCAGCGTCATGAAGCCGGCGGAAAATTCCCGCAGCCAGCGCGTGTCGACGCACGGCAGCGCGAGCGCCAGCGTGGCCCAGCGCGGGGTGGCGCCCATCGCCGCCATGTCCGAAAGGTTGACCGCCAGCGCCTTGTGGCCGAGTGCCCGCGGATCGGCGCCGCGAAAAAAATGCCGGCCCTCGACCAGCATGTCCGCGGAGATCGCCAGTTCGCAGCCGGCCCGCACGCGTGTCAGCGCACAATCGTCGCCGACGCCGAGCACCGCGCCGGGCGACGGGTGCGTGAAATAGCGCGCGATCAGATCGAATTCAGGCGACATTTATGCTTCACCCCGTTTTGAACGCACCGCAAAAACGGGGCGCCCCTTCTGACTGATCGGATCGATCAGGCCGCCGGCGTTGCGCCGTCGTTTTTCGACTGCGCGGCGGCAATGGCTTCCTTGACCTTCTTTTTCAGATAACCGGCCATATAGAAATTCACCACCGTGAAGCCGAGAAACACCAGTGTCAGCATCTTCACCTGGTCGGGCGGCAGGAACGACGGCCCTTCGAAGACCACATAAAGCCCGAGCAGCGCGTTGAAAATGCCGCCAATGTAAAAGAGGATGATTCTGGTCTTGATCTTTTCGTTCATCGTCTGCTCCGCTACCGCACCCGGTTACCTTGCACGCGCTTCGTCCGGCCGCGCCAGCGCGGCCAGTTTGTCGAGCACTCCGTTGACATACTTATGCCCGTCGGTGCCGCCATAGCTCTTGGCGAGTTCGACCGCTTCGTTGATGACCACGCGGTAGGGCACATCCGGAAGATTGGACAGTTCAAAAGCCGCCATCAGCAGGATCGAACGTTCGATCGGGCTCAGTTCGGCGAACTTGCGGTCGAGGTGCGGCTGCAGCACTTCCGCGAGGCCGGCCGCATGGTTGATCACACCGGACAGCAAGGCCGAAAAATACCCTTCGTCGGCGCGCTCGAAGCCCGCCACCGTGGCCAGGTGCTGCCTGATCTCGGTAATGCCGGCGCCGGCAAGCTGCCACTGGTAGAGGCCCTGCAATGCAAACTCGCGGGAACGGCGGCGCGCATTTTTCGGCGCCCCGCTGCGCGGCGCGCCCTTGCGCGCGGTAGCTGCTTTCTCCGCCATCACGATTTGCCGACAACCCGCAGCAGGTTCGCCATTTCAACCGCGGCAGCGGCGCAGTCGGCGCCCTTCTGCATCATGCGCACTTCGGCCTGCTCGTCGTTCTCGGTGGTCAGCACACCGTTGGCGATCGGTATGCCGGTCTCAAGCTGCACGTTCATGATGCCGCGCGCCGATTCGTTGGAGACGATTTCGAAATGATAGGTCTCGCCGCGGATCACCGCGCCAAGCGCGATCAGCGCGTCGTAATCGCCGCTTTCCGCCATGGTCTGCAGAACCAGCGGCAGTTCGAGGGCGCCGGGCACGGTAGCGATAAGGATGTCGGCATTGCGCACGCCGAGTTTCGCCAGTTCCGCAGTGCAGCCGGCCAGCAAGCCGTCGGTAATGTCGGCGCTGAAGCGCGCGGCAACAACACCGATGCGCAGGCCCGCGCCATCGCGGTTGACATCTATTTCCTCAATCGAATCGTAATCGGACATGGTTGCCTTATTCAGAATGGGCGGACCGCGCGTCGCGCGCAATCGCTGTGATCAAAATTCAATTCGGCTCGTCTTCGGGCTGCATATAGCCGGTGACCTGCAGATCAAAACCCGCCATGCTCGGCATTCTACGCGGCTTGGACAGCAGGCGCATTTTCGTCACCTTCAGATCGCGCAGAATCTGTGCGCCGATGCCGTAGGTGCGCAGCGCGTTTTTCGGATTGACCGGAATCGCGCCGGGCAGCGCGCGCGCTGCCAGATCGCCCGCCGTCTCGGGGCGGTGCAACAGCACGATGACGCCGCATTCGGAGCGCGCCACCGCCGCCAGCGCGCGGTTGAAGTTCCACGAGTGGCTGGCGCTCTTCACATCGAGAAGGTCGATCACCGACAGCGGCTCATGCACGCGGACCAGGGCCTCGCGCCCGGGCTTGAGTTCGCCGCGCACCAGCGCCAGATGTGTGGCATTGCCGATGCGGTCGCTGTAGACAACCAGTTTGAATCTGCCCTGCACCGTTTCGACGTCACGTTCCGACACGCGCTGCACCAGCGATTCCGTGCGGCTGCGGTACTGAATGAGGTCGGCGATGGTGCCGATCTTGATGCCGTGCTGCTTGCCAAACTCGATCAGGTCCGGCAGGCGCGCCATTTCGCCGTCTTCCTTGAGGATTTCGCAGATCACCGCCGCCGGCGTCACCCCGGCCATCTGAGCGAGATCACAACCGGCCTCGGTATGACCGGCGCGCACCAGCACACCGCCGTTCTGCGCCTTGAGCGGGAAGATATGGCCGGGCTGCACGATATCTGATGGTGTTGCGTCGGCACGCACCGCCGCCTGCACGGTGCGCGCGCGGTCCGCGGCAGAAATGCCCGTGGTCACGCCCTCGGCCGCTTCGATCGACACCGTGAAGTTGGTGCCCAGTGGCGAATTGTTGTTCGAGACCATCAGCGGCAGATTCAGCTGCCGGCATTTCTCTTCGGTCAGCGTCAGGCAGATCAGGCCACGGCCGTAGCGCGCCATAAAATTGATGGTCTCCGGCGTGACGAAATCCGCCGCCTGCACCAGATCGCCTTCGTTCTCGCGGTCTTCTTCGTCAACGAGGATGACCATCTTGCCGGCACGCATGTCGGCGATGATTTCGGTGGTCGGGCTGATTGCCATGTTAGTCCTTGAACTGGGATAAACGCTCGGCGTAACGCGCCAGCGTATCGACTTCGATATTGACCCTGGCGCCGACGGCGAGCACGCCCAGGTTGGTATGCGCCAGCGTATGCGGGATCAGGTTGACTTCGAACGTGCAGTCTTCGACCGCATTGACCGTAAGGCTGACGCCGTCCACCGCAACCGACCCCTTGCGCGCGACGTATTTTGCCAGTTCGCGCGGCACTTCGAAGGCGATTCTGCGATTGTCGCCCTCGGCGGTGATGCGCGCGACGCTGCCGATGCCGTCGACGTGACCGCTGACGATGTGTCCATCGAGTCCGTCGCCGACCCGCAGCGATTTTTCCAGATTGACCGCGGCGCCGGCCACGAAGCCGGCCGTGCAGGCCAGCGTCTCGCGCGACACGTCGAAGGCCAGCCGCGGCGCCGCCAGCCCCACCACCGTCAGGCAGGCGCCGTTGACCGCGATGCTGTCACCGAGCTTCACGCCGCTGAGATCGAGTCCGCCGCTGTCGAGACCGATGCGCACGCCGCCGCTGGTCGGCGACACCGCGCCGATCTTGCCCACCGCCTGAATGATGCCGGTAAACATCAGACGAACCTCGCCAGTAAACGCAGATCGCCATCGATCATGCGCGTTTCGTTGATCATCAGTTTCTGCCGCGCATCGAGTGCGGCCAGTTCGCCCAGCGCCGCCATGCCCTGCGCCGCATCGCCGAGCAGACAGGGCGCCAGATAAAGCAGCAACTCATCGACACAGCCCTCGCGGATCAGCGAGCCGTTGAGTTTGTGTCCGGCCTCGACATGCAATTCGTTGATGCCGCGGCGGCCGAGTTCCTGCAGCAGCGCCGGCAATTCGACCTTGCCCGACGCATTCGGCAAGACGACGATTTCCGCACCGCGCTCGCGCAGCGGCCGGCTTTTGGCCGCGTCGTCGCGCGCGCAAAAAATCAGCGTGCCGCCGCCGGCCAGAATCTTCGCCGTCGGCGGCGTTTCAAGCCGGCTGTCGACAATTACGCGCAACGGCTGGCGCGTGGTTTCCACCTCGCGCACGTTCAATTGCGGATCGTCGTCCTTCGCCGTGCCGATGCCGGTCAGCACGGCGCAGGCGCGCGCGCGCCAGGCATGGCCGTCGCGACGCGCGGCGGCACCGGTGATCCACTGGCTCTGACCGTTGGCGAGCGCGGTGCGCCCGTCAAGGCTGGCCGCGATTTTCAGACGCACCCACGGCCGGCCGCGCGTGACGCGCGAAGTGAAACCGATGTTGAGTTCGGCGGCCTCCGCAGCGCGCAGGCCGCAGGTGGTTTCGATGCCGGCCGCGCTCAGGCGCGCCAGGCCCTGCCCCGCGGTTCGCGGATCGGGGTCCTGCATAGCCGCCACCACACGTTTCACGCCGGCCGCAATCAGCGCCTCGTCACAGGGCGGCGTGCGGCCGTGATGATGGCAGGGTTCGAGCGTCACATAGGCCGTGGCACCGCGCGCGCGTTCGCCGGCAGCGCGCAGCGCCACCACCTCGGCATGCGGTTCACCGGCACGCACATGCCAGCCCTCACCGACCACGACGCCGTTGTTGACGAGCACACAACCGACGTGCGGGTTCGGCGTGGTCGTGTAAAGACCCCGCGCGGCCAGCGCCAGTGCTGCTGTCATGTAGTCGTCGTCGTTCATGATTGCGTGCGGTGCAAGGCGCAAGGAGTGGAGGGCTTTCAGGTCGTGATGCGCGTCGATGCCTGACGCCGCGGTCCCTCACACCTCACGCCTGACGCCTCACTTCCTGACCGGTTTGCGCACTTCCTTGATGGCGTCCTGGAAATCGTCGATGTCCTGAAAGCTCTTGTAAACCGAGGCAAAGCGGATATAGGCGACGTCGTCGAGCTTCTGCAGTTCCTTCATCACCATCTCGCCAATGCGCCGCGAGGGCAGCTCGCGCTCGCCGAGGGCCAGCACCTGCTGCGTGATCGACAAAATGGCGTCATCCACCAGCGGCGTCGGCACCGGCCGCTTGTGCAGCGCGCGCATGAAGCCGGTGCGCAGTTTTTCCTGATCGAATTCGGTGCGGCTGCCGTCCTGCTTGACGACCTGCGGCATGCGCAGCTCCACCGTTTCATAGGTGGTGAAACGCTTGTTGCAGGCCGGGCAGCGGCGGCGGCGGCGAATGCTGTCGCCCGCTTCGCTGACGCGCGAATCGATGACCTGCGTGTTTTCGTCTTTGCAGAAAGGACAGTGCATTATCAGCCGTAGACTGGCAGCTTCGCGCACATCGCCTTGACATCGCTGGCGACGCGCGCAATGACTTTTTCGTCAGCCGGCGCATCGAGCACGTCGGCGATCAGGCCCGCAAGCTGCTGCGTTTCGGCCTTGCCGAAACCGCGCGTGGTGATCGCCGGCGAGCCGAGGCGGATCCCGCTGGTGACCATCGGTTTTTGCGGATCGTTCGGGATCGCATTCTTGTTGACCGTGATGTGCGCGCTGCCGAGCACCGTTTCGGCTTCCTTGCCGGTGATCTTTTTAGCCTGCAGGTCGAGCAGGAACAGATGGCAGTCGGTACGGCCGGAGACGATGCGCAGGCCGCGCTTGATCAGCCCTTCGGCCAGCGTCTTCGCGTTGTCGAGCACCTTCTGCTGGTAGACCTTGAAATCGGGTTGCAGCGCTTCCTGAAACGCCACCGCCTTGGCAGCGATGACGTGCATCAGCGGCCCGCCCTGCGTCGATGGGAAAATCGCCGAATTGAGCACCTTCTCGTGCTGCGCACTCGACAGAATCAGGCCGCCGCGCGGCCCGCGCAGCGTCTTGTGCGTGGTGCTGGTGACAAAATCGGCGATGCCGACCGGCGACGGATAAAGGCCCGCCGCCACCAGTCCCGCGTAGTGGGCAATGTCCGACATCAGCAGCGCGCCCACCGAATCGGCGATGGCGCGGAATTTTTTCCAGTCGATCGCCAGCGCGTAGGCCGATGCCCCGGTGACGATCATTTTCGGTTTGTGTTCTTTGGCCAGACGCTCGACTTCGGCGTAATCGATCTCCTCGGTCTTCGGATCGAGGCCGTAGGTCACCACGTTATAGAGCTTGCCCGAGAGATTGACCGAAGCGCCGTGCGTCAGGTGGCCGCCGTGCGCCAGCGACATGCCGAGAATGGTGTCGCCGGGCTTGAGCATCGCGGTGTAAACGGCGAAGTTCGCCTGCGAACCGGAATGCGGCTGCACGTTGGCGTATTCGGCGCCGAAGAGTTTTTTCGCGCGGTCGATCGCCAGCTGCTCGGCGACGTCGACGAATTCGCAGCCGCCGTAATAACGCTTGCCCGGATAACCTTCGGCGTATTTGTTGGTCAGCACCGAACCCTGCGCCTCAAGCACGCGCGGGCTGGCGTAATTTTCGGAGGCGATCAGCTCGATATGGTCTTCCTGGCGCTGCACTTCGCGCGAAATTGCCGACCACAATTCAGGGTCGAAAGCGGAAATTTTGTCGTTGCGTGAAAACATGATGGCCCCTGCCGTGATTGGCCGCGCTTCATGGGAATGCAAGGCGCGGCGAGTTTCGTAAACGGTTGATTTTAGCATTATTTATGCACCATCCGAGTGCATGCTGCAGCGCGGTTTTTTTGCCGTGGCGCAAGCAAGTTGCGTATCATTGCGGGGGTGCCGGCGGCGTCTCCGCGGGCACGCCGTCCAGGGAGAAATCGAACGTGGAAGTGCTGCTCAAGCTATCGGGCGCGATCGACCGTTTTAACCAGAAATTTTCGCTGTTTGCCGACTGGCTGGTGCTGCTGTCCTGCCTGATCAGCGCCGGCAACGCGTTTTCGCGTTACTCCTTCAGCCTGAGCTCCAACGCCTGGCTCGAAATCCAGTGGTACATGTTCGGCGCGATGATTCTGCTCGGCGCCTCGTATACGCTGAAGAAAAACGAGCATGTGCGCGTCGATATCATCTACGGCCATCTCTCGACGCGCACGCAGATCTGGATCGACATCATCGGCGGCGTGCTGTTTCTGCTGCCGGCCACCATCATCATCGGCTGGATGGCGTGGCCGATGTTCCACAATTCCTTCATGCAGAATGAAATCTCCGGCAATGCCGGCGGCCTGCTGCGCTGGCCGGTCAAGCTGATGATCCCGCTCGGCTTCTGGCTGCTGACGCTGCAGGGCATTTCCGAAATCATCAAACGCATCGCCATGCTGACAGGGCATCTGACGGCCGACGTGCACTACGAAAGGCCGCTGCAATGACCCGCGAAATCATGGCGCCGCTGATGTTCGGCGGCCTGATCGTATTCATGCTGATCGGTTATCCGGTGGCGTTTTCGCTGGCGGCCGTCGGCCTCTTCTTCGGTTTCATCGGCATCGAACTCGGTTTCTTCCAGATGACGCTGCTGCAGGCGCTGCCCGAGCGTGTGTTCGGCATCATCTCCAACGATCTGCTGCTGGCGATTCCGTTTTTCACCTTCATGGGCGCGATTCTCGAGCGCTGCGGGCTGGCCGAGGACCTGCTCGACAGCATGGGCCAGCTGTTCGGCCCGGTGCGCGGTGGCCTTGCCTATGCGGTGATCATCGTCGGCGCCATTCTCGGCGCCATCACCGGCACGGTGGCCGCTTCGGTGATCGCCATGGGCATCATCTCGCTGCCGATCATGATGCGCTACGGCTACAACATGCGGCTGGCCACCGGCGTCATCGCGGCCTCCGGCACCATCACGCAACTGATCCCGCCCTCGCTCGTGCTGGTGGTGCTCGCCGACCAGCTCGGCCGCTCGGTCGGCGACATGTACGCCGGCGCCATCGGCCCCAGCATCGTGCAGGTGCTGTTGTTCTGCGCCTACATCGCCATTCTCAGCATCCTGCGCCCGACCTATATGCCGGCGCTGCCGCCCGAGGCGCGCACGCTCAACGGCTGGCCGCTGGTCCGCAAATGCCTGTGGGGCATGGTGCCGTCGATCGTGCTGATCTTCCTCGTGCTCGGCACCATTCTGATGGGCCTCGCAACGCCGACCGAAGGCGGCGCGATGGGCGCCGTCGGCGCGATTGTGCTGGCGGTGCTGCACAGCGACCAGTTCTCGACGCGCGGCAAATACGCGGCTTTCATCGCGCTGGTTGCCCTGGTGCTGATCACCGCGCTGTCGCTGCTCGGCAGCGCCACGGCCGGCCTCCTGGCCGTGGTGGAGAAACCGCTGTTCGTCGTCTTCTACCTCAGCCTCATCGCCGTGCTGCTCGAAGCAGTGTTCATCGTCAAACTGCGCGGCCTGATCTGGGAAGCCTCGCAATCGACCATGCGCATCAGCGCGATGGTGATTTTCATCCTCGTCGGCTCGACCGTGTTCGGCCTCGTCTTCCGCGGCGTCGATGGCGATCTGTGGATCGAACACATGCTGACTTCGCTGCCCGGCGGCGTCGTCGGCTTCCTGATTTTCGTCAACCTGTTCGTCTTCTTCCTCGCCTTCTTCCTCGATTATTTCGAGATCGCCTTCATCATCATCCCGCTGCTGGCACCGGTGGCCGAAAAGCTGGGCATCGACCTGATCTGGTTCGGCGTGCTGCTCGGCGCCAATCTGCAGACGTCGTTCATGCACCCGCCGTTCGGCTTCGCGCTGTTCTATCTGCGCGGCATAGCGCCGAAGGAAGTGAAAAGCTCCGATATCTACTGGGGTGCGATTCCGTGGGTCATACTGCAGCTGATCCTCGTCAGCATCGTCATCGCCTTCCCGCAACTGGTGACAAGCTTCATCGACAAGGGCCAGACGGCGCCGCCGACCGCGATCGAAATCCAGATGGAAACACCGCCGATCGATACCCCGGGGGCGACCGACGCGGAGAAAGCCAGCAATGCGCGGACCGAGGAAGAAAACGCCGCCTCCGAACTGGAAAAAGCAATCCGTAACAGCAGCAAGTGAACTGCCTGACCGGGCAATAAAAAACCCCGCCGCAGCGGGGTTTTTTATTGCGCCAGGCGGTGCTTACTTCTTCCGCGGCCATTTTTACGACGCCGCGTTACTTCTTCCGCGGCGTGTAGGCAAACGAATCAAAGCCGAATTCAGCGACGCGGAACCACAGGTATTGATCATCGCGGAATTTTTTCCAGCCCGGATAAATGCGTTTCCAGTGCGGGCTCTTCTCGGCCAGCTCGTCGTAGAGTTGGAACGCTGCCGCTTCGCAGGCCTCCATCACCGGCCGCGGGAACGGGCGCAATTGCGTGCCGCCCTTGACGAGTCGCAGGAGCGCCTCGGGGTTCTTCGCGTCATAACGCGCCAGCGTATGCATATTGGCTTCGGCGCAGGCCGCCTCGACCGCCGCCTGATAGTGCTTCGGCAGTTCGGCCCATTTCTTTTCGTTGATGAAAAGCGACAACTCTGGGCCGCCTTCCCACCAGCCGGGGTAGTAATAAAACCTGGCCACCTTGTTGAAGCCGAGTTTTTCATCGTCATAAGGGCCGACCCATTCGGCGGCGTCGATGGTACCGCGCTCCAGCGCCGGATAGATGTCGCCGCCGGCGATCTGTTGCGCAATCACACCGACCTTCGCCAGCACCTGGCCGGCGAGCCCGCCAACGCGCATTTTCATGCCCTTGAGATCGGCAACCGTCTTGATCTCTTTGCGGAACCAGCCGCCCATCTGCACGCCGGTATTGCCGCAGGCGAAATGATGCACGCCGTAATCCTTGTAAAGCCCGGCCATCGCTTCATTGCCGCCGCCGTAGAGCTTCCACGCAATATGCTGGCGCGCATTGAAGCCGAACGGCAGACAGGTACCCATCGCGAACGCAGGGTCCTTGCCGACATAGTAGTACGGCGCGGTATGCCCCATTTCGACAGTGCCGTTTTGCACCGCATCGAGCACCTGCAGGCCCGGCACCAGTTCGCCGGCGGCGAAGACGCGCACCTGAAATTTGTTCTCGGTAATTTCCGCGAGGCGCTTTGAAAACACTTCGGCAGCACCGAAAATCGTGTCGAGGCTCTTCGGGAAACTCGACGCCAGCCGCCAGGTGATGGTCGGCTGGGATTGCGCAATCGCCGGCGCCGCTACCGCGCCCGCGGCGACACCTGCCGCCGCCTGTTTCAGAAATGCACGTCTTTTCATTTTTTCCTCCGGAGAAATCTGCTTTTTTGCGTAGTCTAAATTGCGCTTCGGCCCGGCGCCAGCCCCGCCCCTTGAAGCGGATCAATCGCCGGCGATGGTCATGCGCTCGATGAGAATCGAGCCGCAATGCTTCGAACCGCGGCGCAGCACATCGTTGCCCGCGGCCGCAAAGCCGCGGAACATGTCCTTGAGATTGCCGGCAATGGTGATCTCATGCACCGGATAGGCGATGGCGCCGTTTTCGACCCAGAACCCGGCCGCGCCGCGCGAATAATCGCCGGTCACCATGTTGATGCCCTGCCCCATGAGTTCCGTCACCAGCAGGCCGCGACCCATTTTTTTCAGCAGGCCCGCAAAGTCTTCACCGGTGTCGGCAAGAATCAGGTTGTGGCAACCGCCGGCATTGCCGGTGGTCTGCATGCCGAGTTTGCGCGCCGAATAACTGCCGAGAAAATAGCCGTTGAGCACGCCGCCCGCGACCAGCTCGCGATGGCGCGTTGCGACACCTTCTTCGTCAAACGGGCTGCTGGCCAGCGCACCGCGGATATGCGGGTCTTCCGTCAGCCTGACCCAGGGCGCGAATATCTCCTTGCCAAGGCTGTCGACGAGAAACGACGACTTGCGGTAAAGGCTGCCGCCGCTGACTGCCGAGACGAAATGGCCGAGCAGCGACGCCGCCACCGGTGCCTCGAACAACACCGGCACCTGCACGGTCGAAATCTTTTTGGCGCCGAGCCGGCGCACCGCGCGTTGGCCGGCCATGCGGCCGATCTGCTCCGGCGCATCGATGTTGCCGGCGTCGCGCGCCGAGCTGTACCAGTCGTCGCGCTGCATCGCATCGCCCTTGCCGGCGATCACCGCGCAGCTCAGCCAGTGGCGCGAACTCGGGTAGCCGGCCAGAAACCCCAGCGAATTGCCGTAGATGAAATGCGAATGCTGGGTCGAGACCGTCGCGCCTTCGGAATTGTCGATGCGCTTGTCGACGTCAAAGGCCGCCGCCTCGCAGGCCTGTGCCATTTCGATCGCCCGTTCGACCGGCAGGTTCCACGGATGGAAGAGATCGAGTGCGGGAATTTCTTTCGCCAGCATTTCCGCGTCGGCAAGACCGGCGTAGTCGTCGCTCGCCGTGAAACGCGCGATCGACACCGCGGCATCCACCGTGGCACGCACCGCCTGCGGCGAAAAATCCGATGTGCTGGCGTGGCCTCGGCGCTTGCCGAAATAAACCGAAACGCCGATGCCCTTGTCGCGGTTGTATTCGATGGTTTCGACTTCGCCGCAGCGCACGGTGACGGTCTGGCCGACGCCTTCGGATATTTCGGTTTCGGCGGCCGTAGCGCCCTGTGCTTTGGCGTATTTGAGAACGTCGGCGGCGATTTCGCTCAATTGCGCTGCTTCATGCGCAAGTGCTGCGCCGGCCGGTCGTGCCTTCAATTCGGTCGTCATCGACGGTACCTGCGAAAAAGCCGTTATGATACCAGCCTTGTCCCGTGTGACCGCAGAATGAACGACACTGAAAATCCGTACGACCGCCCGAGTAAATCGCAGCGTAAACGCGATGTGCATGCCCTGCAGGAACTCGGCACCGCACTCGTCGAACTGAATGCCGACCAGCTCTCGCAGTTCGATCTGCCCGAACGCCTGCTCGAAGCGATCAACGAAGCGCAGCGCATCCGCAATTTCGAAGGCCGCCGGCGCCAGATGCAGTTCATCGGCAAGCTGATGCGCGACATCGATCCCGCACCGATCCGCGCCCGCCTCGATCTTCTGTTGGGGGCCACCCGTGAATCCACGGTCATGCAGCACCAGATCGAACGCTGGCGCGAACGCCTGCTGACCGAGGAAGACGCGCTGACGC
>CAZVDN010000054.1:0-12245 GCA_964625665.1 uncultured Streptomyces sp.
GCATCATCGTCGACGGCGCCGTGATCGTCGTCGAGAACGTGTTCAGGCGACTGTCGTAAAACAAGGAATTTCACGATGAGCAGGTGGACGACCGCGAAGACCGGCGCCGCATGCATGTGATCTGGGATGCGGCAGTCGAGGTCGGGCGTCCGACGCTGTTCTCGATGCTCATCATCATCGCCGCGCATATTCCGATCTTCACGCTGCAGCGGCACGAAGGCCGCATTTTCGCCCCGATGGCGTATTCGGTGACCTCGGCGCTGATTGCGTCGCTGATCTTTTCTCTGACGCTGGTGCCGCTGCTGTGTTATCTGCTGCTGACCAAGAAGCTGCCTCACCATGACAATGCGCTGGTGGAACGCTGCAAGGCGTTGTATGAGCCGGCACTGAACTGGGCGCTCGGACGCAGAAAGCTGGTTGTGCTCGGCGCCACGGCAGCGCTGGTGGCGAGCCTCGCGGCCGCGCCCCAATTGGGCACTGAATTCCTGCCTGAGCTCAACGAGGGCGCATTGTGGCTCAACGTGCCGCTGCACCCGAGCGTGTCGGTGACAGAAGCGTCGATCGAAATGGGTCGCATGCAGGACGCGCTGAAAAAGGTGCCGGAAATCCGCAGTGTCGTATTCAAGGCCGGGCGTCCCGAGGACGGCACCGATCCGAAGCTGATCAGCATGGCGGAGATCCTTGTCGATCTCAAACCCGAGTCGGAGTGGAAGCGCGGCCTCAACAAGCGCGAAGTCATGCTCGACATCGACCGCGAGCTGTCGAAAATTCCGGGCGTGCAGGCGAGCTTCTCGCAGCCGATCCGCGACAATATTCTGGAGAGCATTTCGCAGATCGACGGCCAGATCGTGGTCAAGGTATTCGGCGAGGACCTCTTCCAGTTGCGCGACACCGCCGGCAAGGTGCTGGCGGCAATCTCCGATGTGCAGGGCGTGTCGCGGGCGATGATCGACCGTCAGGGCGAATTGCCGCAGACCCTCATCGAGATCGACCGCGCGCAGGCCGCGCGCTACGGGCTGAACGTTTCGGACATCGAGGAAGTGATCGAAACGGTGCTTGGCGGCAAGGTGGCGACCAGCGTGTGGGAGGGGGAAAAGCGCTTCGGCATCGTCGCCCGCCTGAAGGAGAACCAGCGCGCGCTTGATGAGTTGCCGAACATTCTGGTGAGCACGCCGGGGGGCGCTTATTTACCGCTTTCGCAGGTTGCCAAATTCCGCACCATCGGCGGCAGCATGAACATCAGCCGCGAAAACGGCGGGCGTGTGATCGCCATCGGCGTATTCATCCGCGACCGCGACATGGGCAGCGTCGTCGCCGACATGCAGGAGCGCGTTGCCAAGAAGGTGAAATTGCCCGATGGCTATTACATGAGCTGGTCGGGCGAATTCGAAAACCAGGAACGCGCCATGTCGCGGCTGGCTGTCGTGGTGCCGCTGTCGGTCCTGCTGATCTTTATTCTTCTGTTCGACGCGTTCAAATCGTTCAAGAGCGCGCTTTTGATCATTCTGAATATCCCGTTTGCCATGATCGGCGGCATTTTCGCGTTGCTCCTGACCGGCATTCCGTTGTCGGTGTCGGCGGCGATCGGTTTTATTGCGCTGTTCGGGCAATCGGTGCTAAACGGCGTGGTGATGGTGACCTATTTCAACCAGCTCAAACGCGCCGGCGCCACCGCCGTCGAGGCGGTGATTCGCGGTTCGATGGTGCGCTTGCGCACCGTGCTGATGACGGCCATGCTCGCCATGTTCGGCCTGTTGCCGATGGCCCTGTCTCACGACATCGGCTCGGAAACCCAGAAGCCATTGGCCATCGTGGTGATCGGCGGGCTGATCACGGCGACGGTGCTGACGCTGATTGTGCTGCCGGTGCTCTATGTGCTGTTTGAGGAGGGCACGGCACGCTGGCGCAAGTCAGCCCGTGAATTGGCTGATTAAGGGCGGTGGGGGCTGCAGCAACGCGAACCGGCCAGGCCCCGGCGCCAAACCGTAACGTGCCGCCGGCGGACAGGCGCCCCGGCATATTTCCAGATTTTCTGTTAAGATACGCCTGTAACCGATTATTTCCAATACGGGTTTCTGTCTTTCAGGCGTCGACGGCCAGGCATTATTTGCTGTTGTTCCTCGATTGAAACATCGCCGGACGGACGATAATCCGGCACTATTGGGCAGTCTGGAGAACTCGATGGCCTTTCAGTTTCGCAAGCACCAGTGGCGGCAAGTGGCGGTGGCGGCGGGCGCGATGATCGCGATGGCCGCGCCGTTGATCAGCACGGCTGCGGGCGAAACCGGCCAGGGTAAATATCCGCAGGCCTCAAGCAAGAACGAAGTGCGCAAGGCCGCCCAGGCAGGTCTGGCTGCCGCGGGCCTGCCGAGCCTGAAGTCCTCGGTTGCGCTGGTTGTCGATCTGGTTGACGGCCATGCCATCTACGGCAAAAACGTCGAACATGTATCGCCCATCGCCTCGATCACCAAACTGATGACGGCCATGGTTGCGCTTGATGCCGAACTCCCGCTCGAAGAAACAATCCTGATTGAGCAGGCCGACGTCGACCAGCTCAAGCACACCGGCTCACGCCTGAATGTAGGCACCGCCCTGTCGCGCACCGATATGCTGCGGCTTGCCCTGATGTCGTCGGAAAACCGCGCCGCGGCTTCATTGAGCCGTGCCTATCCCGGCGGACGCGAAGCCTTTATCGCCGCCATGAACCGCAAGGCGGTTGAACTCGGCATGTACAACTCGCGCTTCGTCGATTCGACCGGCCTGTCGAGCGAAAACGTCTCGACCGCGCAGGACCTGGCGAAGATGGTGAAAGCCGCCTATGAATATCCGCTGATTCGCCAGTTCACGACGACGTCCTCGCATGAAGTGACGACGACCCGCGGGCGCAGCCTGCAATTCCGCAATTCAAACGGTCTGGTGAAGAGCGCAGAGTGGGACATCGGGCTCTCCAAGACCGGCTACATCAGCGAAGCGGGCCGCTGCCTGGTGATGCAGGCGAAAATCGCCGCGCGCCCGGTGGTCATTGTTCTGCTCGATTCGTGGGGTAAAAATACCCGCATCGGCGACGCCAACCGCATCAAGAAGTGGCTCGAAAGCCGGCTCGGGCGCAAGCCCCTCGGCTGATTCCTTGCGCGGCGCTCCACCCGCGCCGCAACCAGCCGCAATTCCGCTGCAAACCCGCCGGTCATCCTGCATGTCGCGCACCGCGTACATCGATCTTTTGCCGGTAGAGCGACCGCTGCTTGACGATGTGCTTGATGGGCTCGCCGAGAGACCGCGCCGCATCTCCCCCAAATATTTTTATGACGCGCGCGGCTGCGAGTTGTTCGATGCCATCTGCGGGCTGCCCGAGTACTATCCGACACGCACCGAACTCGCCATCATGGTGGCCCATGCGCCGCAAATGGCGGCTGTGCTGGGGACGGACTGCGCCCTGATCGAAATCGGTTGTGGCAGCAGCGCCAAGGCGCGCCTGCTGCTAGATGCGCTGCGGCCAACAGCATTCGTCGCCATTGATATCGCGGCCGAGCAGCTCAAGAGCTCGTGCGAGGCGTTGTCAAAATTGTTCCCGCAGATGAAGACGGGCGCCCTGCGTGCCGATTTCGAACATGCGATTGCCATTCCGCCGGGCCTGCTGCCTGCAGATAGGCGGCGCGTTCTTTATTTTCCCGGATCGACCATCGGCAATTTCACGCCAGCAGCGGCGCGCGAATTCCTGCGGCGCTGGGCGCCGTTGCTGGGTCGCGGCGGTCGCGCGCTGATCGGTGTTGATCTGAAAAAAGACCCGGCGCGCCTGCATGCGGCCTACAACGATGCCGACGGTGTGACGGCGGCCTTCAATCTCAATCTGCTGGCGCGTTTCAACCGCGAACTCGGCGCCGATTTCGATTTGTCGGCCTTCCGGCACAAGGCGTTCTACGACGCGTCAGCGGGCCGCATCGAGATGCATCTCGAAAGCCTCAGCGCGCAGACGGTCACGGTCGGCGGGCAACGGTTTGCTTTTGCCGCCGGTGAAACCGTGCTGACAGAAATCTCCTGCAAATATTCGAACGATGAATTCCGCGCGCTGGCGATCGACGCCGGCTATTCACCGGTCGCGTTGTGGTCGGACCCAGACGGATTGTTTGCCGTGCACCTGTTGCAGTTGCCCGGCTGAAACCATCCTCGCTTATTCGGCGCGGATATTGGCGGCTTTGACGACCTTGGCGTATTTCGTCATTTCCGATTTGATGAAGGCGCTGAATTCCGCCGGTGTGCCGCCCGCAGTTTCGAGGCCCTGCGAGTTGAACGACTCGGTCATCGCCGGCAGCGCGAGCGCCGTCAGCAGGTCCTGATTGAGTTTGCGCACCACGGGCTGGGGTGTGCCGGCCGGCAACGTGATGCCATACCAGTTCAACACTTCAAATCCCGCCACGCCGCCTTCGGCGATGGTCGGCACATCAGGGGCCGCCGTCGCGCGTTTCGCGCCGGACACGCCGATGGCGCGCAGCTTGCCGCTTTTGGCCTGCGGCAGGGTCGCCGGCATGGTGCCGAACATCAGCTGAACCTGACCGGCGATCAAATCGGTCAGTGCCGGTGCGCTGCCCTTGTAGGCGACGTGCACGAGATCGGTGCCGGTGGCGAGCTTGAAAATTTCCGCAGTCAGATGCAGCGATGAGCCCTGGCCCGCCGAGGCGTAATTGAGCGAACCGGGTTTGGCCTTGGCAAGGGTGATGAGTTCCTTGACGGATTTCACCGGTATCGACGGATTGACCACCAGCAGAAAGGCCGAGGTAGCGAGCCGCGTGACCGGCGCGAAATCCTTGATCGGGTCGTAGGGCAGTTTCGGCTGCAATGCCGGTGTGAAGGCGAGGTTGCCGATGCTGGCGAGAAAGATCGTGTAGCCGTCGGGCGCTGCATGCGCTGCGAGCTCGGCGCCGATCAAACCGCCGGCACCGCCGCGATTGTCGACGATGATCTGCTGATTGCGCACTTGCGCGAGGTGCTGCGCGACAGTGCGCCCGAGGATGTCGTTGCCGCCGCCCGGCGGGAAGGGCACGATCAGGCGCATCGGTTTGGTGGCAGCATCCTGGGCAATTGCGGGCGCCTGCATGAGGGCCAGCGCGAGCAGACAAAGGGCGATTTTCATATGCGGGTTTCCATGCGCCGGACGGCCGGCGGTCGAGTGTGCGGATCGCGCATTATAGGCAGTGGCGAGCGCGGGCGCATTGAAACGGGGTTTGCACCAGACGCCCGCGGCCGCATTGACCGCTGCGCCCGATTTGATTACCTTTTTCGCGCTGTTTTTTCTACAACCAGTCGGGGGGAGGCGGAGAAAATGGGGAAAGGCGACAAGAAATCCTTTCGCGGCAAGTTGTTCAAGGGCTCGCACGGCAAAACACGACCGGGGCGGTCGGGCAAGAAGAAAGTCGTCTTTGTGCCGGCACCGGTGCCGGCAGCACCGGTAAGGCCGGCCGGTCGCAGGCGACCAGCGGCCTAGAGAAGCAGGACAGACAATAGAAGCAATTCGCAACACGACGGCGCGGCCATTGGGGCCGCGCCGTTTTTTCAGCCGTGACGCGCGATGAAATCGAGCAGTGCGTTGTCGAATGCCCTGGTCTGTTCGATGTTCGACAGATGGGCGGCGTTCGGAATGATCACCAGTTCGGATCCCGGCATCGCGTTGTGGATGTCGCGTGCCATCGCCACCGGCGTGCCCGGGTCCTGTTCGCCGACGATGACCAGCGTCGGACACTTGATGTCTTTCAGCTTGGCGGTCAGATTGATTTTCGGAATGGCGTGGCAGCAGCCGATGAAGCCGTCGGCTTTGGTGGCACGTACCGAATCGCCGATGCGTTTCAATGCCGGTGCCCCGCTTTTCACATAACCCTCGGTGAACCAGCGCGAGATCATCATGTCGCCGAACGGTGTCATGCCTTTTTCCTGCGCGAGTTTGATGCGGTCGCCCCAGGGGCCCTGTGTCTCGGGCGGGTAATAGCTGGTGGTGTCGGCCAGCGTCATGGTCTGGAAATAACCGGGGTGACGCAGCGCGAAGGTCTGGCCGATCATGCCGCCCATCGACAGGCCGCACCAGTGCGTCTGTTTGATGCCCAGTGCATCGAAGAGGCCGCGCACGTCGTCGGCCATCTGTTCAAGGGTGTAGGCGCCGGCCGGGGCGCTGCTGCCGCCGTGGCCGCGCGTGTCGAAGCGCAGCACTTTGAATTTTTTCGTCAGCGCCGGCATCTGCTCGTCCCACATGTGCAGGTCGCAGCACAGTGAATGCGACAGCGTCATCCAGGGGCCGTCGCCTTCGATTTCGTAGTTGATGTCGATGCCGTTTACTTTGACTTTCATCTGCGCGCCTTTCGTGTTTTGTGCGGATGCGTAATTACTTCACGCTATCGAGGAAGTTGATCAGGTTTTTGTTGAACACGTCCTTCTGCTCAACGTTCGAGATGTGCGCCGCCGATTCGATGATGGCGAGCGACGATCCAGGCAAGTTGGCGTGTATCGCGCGCGCCATCTCGGGCGGCGTGCCGTGGTCCTGGTCGCCGACGGTGATGAACACCGGGCATTTGATCTCTTTCAGGCGGTCGAGCGTATCGACCTTGGCAATCGCCGCGCAGGCGCCGCAGAAGCCGGCCACCGGCGTGTTGAGGATGTCATTGCCGATGCGCTTCATCACATCGGGTCGGGCCTTGATGTAGGGCGCGGTGAACCAGCGCGCCAGCGTGCTGTCGAGCACGCCGGCCATGCCTTTGGCGCGCGCGATCTCGATGCGCTCGCCCCACATCTGCGCCGCGTTTGGCGGGCGGCGGCTCGTCGTGTCGGCGAGCACCAGTGACTTGAACACGCCCGGGTACTTGAGCGCGTAGGTCTGGCCGATCATGCCGCCCATCGACAGGCCGACCCAGTGCGTTTCCTTGATGCCCAGATGCGCGAACAGGCCGTGCACGTCGTCGGCCATCTGGTCGAGCGTGTATTCCCCTTCGGGCGCAGTGCTCTGGCCGTGGCCGCGGGTGTCGAAGCGCAGCACCTTGAAGCGCCTGGTCAGCAACTCCATCTGGTCGTCCCACATGTGCAGGTTGCAGGCCAGCGAGTGCGACAGCGTGATCCACGGGCCGTTGCCTTCGACTTCGTAGTTGATTTCAATGCCGTTGGTTTTGACTTTCATTTGCTTTCCCGGGTTCAGAATATTTTTCAGGCAAGGGCTGCGGCGATTTTCTCGCGCGTCAGCGGCATGTCGCGCAGGCGCACGCCCAGTGCGTGATACAGCGCATTGGCCACCGCTGCCGGCACCGGGCCCGCGGCGATCTCGCCGGCGCCCAGCGGTTTTTCTTCCGGACGATCGATCAGATGGATTTCGATTTTCGGAATTTCCGGGAAGGTCAGGATCGGATAGGTTTCCCAGTCGCGCGACAGCACGCGTTCGCGGTCGTGGCGCACCTGTTCCTTCAGCACCCAGCTGATCGCCTGCACAATGCCGCCTTCGGCCTGATTGATCACGCCGTCCGGATTGATGACCTGCCCGACGTCCACTGCCGCCACCGCGCGTGTCACATGCGGATCGGGTTCGAGCGAGAGGTCGATCACCACCGCCATGTAGCCATAACCGTTTTTGTATTGCGAGAAGGCGAAGCCGCGGCCGCTGTTGCCGTCGCTTTGCGCGCCGGCTTTCCAGCCGGCTTTCTGCGCAGCGAGTTCCATCACGGCGCGCGCGCGCGGGTCCTGCATGTGGCGCAGGCGGTATTCGACAGGGTCGGCGCCTGCGGCAGCCGCGCATTCATCCATGAACGATTCGATGGCGAACACATTGGCGATCGCGCCGAGGCCGCGCATCGCCGACGCGCGCAGCGGTTGTTCTTCAATGCGATGGGCGACCACACGTTCGTTGGGCAGCGCATAGGTCACCGGCGCATTGCGCGCCATGCCGCCGCCACCGGCCTGCGGCGGGTCGGCTTGCGGACGGCGCGCCACCGGGTTGGCGATGTACCACGCCGAGACCAAGGACGACACCGGCCCCGGCGTCTTTACCGAATTCGGCCGCTGGCTGTGGCCGTTGCTCCAGACTTCGACGGACCAGTCGACGATGTTGCCTTTGTCGTCGAGGCCGGCGTGCACATCGGTGGTCATCGCCGGGCTGTAGGGCTCCCAGGCGAATTCATCATCGCGCATCCACTGCACCTGCACCGGGCGGCCGCCGGCCGCGCGCGACAGCAGCACCGCATCGAGTGCGACGTCGTCGGCACCGTTGTGGCCGTAACAGCCCGAGCCTTCAGCGTGATGCACGATGATCGATTCAAGATCTTTTTGCAGCACGGTGGCAAGGTCGTAGCGCAGTTGATACACGCCCTGGCTGTGCGACCAGACTTCGATGCGTTGGCCGTCGATGCGCGCCAGCGCGCACGAGGGCCCGATGGAAGCGTGTGCGATATACGGTTTGGTGTAACGCGCATCGAGCCTGCGCACCGCGCGCGCCTTGGCTGCGTCATCGCTGCGCTCGACCATCACAGCCGCCTTGTTGCCCGGGCGCGTGCGCAGGTATTCATGCATGCCTGCTTCGTCGGCGGGAATGGGCACTTCCTTCCACTGCGCGATTTTCAGCGCGGCGGCGCGTGCTTTGACGGCCTGCTCTTCGCGCTCGGCCACCACGCCGATGAAATTGCCGTCGCGCAGCACGGCGACCACGCCGGGCAGCTTGCGGATCGCGTCGGCATCAAAGGCGGTGAGCGTCGCGTCGTAGGAGGGCGGGCGCACCACGCGGCCGAACAGCATGCCGGGCAGTTCGATGTCCTGCACATAGCGCGGCGTGCCGGTGGCCTTGAAGGGAATGTCGAGGCGTTCAACCGCGGTGCCGACAATGCTGTGTTTGCTCGCGGCTTTCGGTTTGACGGTGGCGGTGGCTTCGCGCGCCAGCAGTTCGGCGTGCGGCAGTTGCCAATACGACACTTTGCGGATGCGGTCGAAGCCGGTGATAACGCCGTCTTCGACAATCAGCTTGTCAGCGGGGATGTCGAGTTGCGCCGCGGCGGCTTTCAGCAGCAGTTCACGCGCTTCGGCGCAGGCGTAGCGCAGTGCGGTGCCACCTTCGTCGATCGAGCGGCTGCCCGAGGTGTGGCCTTCGTCGGGTGTCAGCACGGTGTCGCCGGAGACCATGCGTACCTTGGCCAGCGTGACATCGAGTTCCTCAGCGGCGATCTGCGCCATCGCGGTGACGATGCCCTGGCCGATTTCAACCTTGCCGGTATAGACGGTGAGCGTGCCGTCGGCTTCGAATTTCAGCCACTGGTCGATGCGGCGGTTGGCGTCGAGACTGCCCGGCAGTTTGGCTTTGGCCGGCGCGTTCATTGTGCGCCCCGCATGTCGCGCGCCGCGCGCTGCACCGCCTTGATCATGCGCGTATGGGTGCCGCAGCGGCAGAGGTTGCGCGCCAGTGCCTGCTTGATGTCGTCTTCACTCGGGTTCTTGTTTTTCGACAGCAGCGCTGCTGCCGACATGATCACGCCACTCATGCAGTAGCCGCATTGCGCGGCCTGCTCGCCGATGAAGGCGCGCTGCAGTGCATGTTGTTCCTTGATAGTGCCGAGCCCCTCGATGGTCGTCACCGATTTTCCGGCCACCGACCACAGCGGCGTTTCGCAGGACATCACGTTATGGCCGTCCACCAGCACCATGCAGGCGCCGCACTGGCCGAGGCCGCAGCCGAATTTCGCGCCCTTGAGTTTGAGGTCGTTGCGCAGGATATAAAGCAACGGTGTGTCGGTTTCGGCGTGCACGGTCTGCGGCGCGCCGTTGACGGTCAGCGAGACGGATTCAGGCATGATTTTTCGCAATTTCCGGAGTGAAAAGGCGGGGCTAGTCTAGCACAGCGTCCTGCGCGGATTGGGCCCTTCAGGCGCTAGTTTGTTCAGGAATCGGCCGCTGGTCGGGGCATGGCGTTGAGCATGGCGTCCGCAGTCAGGTTGTCACCGCGTTTGCGCAGTTCTTCGGCGGCATTGACGCGGTCGCGATCCTCGCGGTTCTGGCTTAATTTCCATTTGCCGGTAATTCGGGTGATTTCGATTTCAAGGCCAACAATGGCCGCCAACAATTGATCGATATGTTCTTTCGGTGAATCACTCATCTTCCATGGCCGTTCGCCGCCGGCACGCGCTTCATGCGTGCGCGTCAGGCGCGCGACAACGCCGCGCACAAAAGAGTCGTCATCGCGTATCGTGATTCGGCCGTTGACGTGAACCGCCTGATAGTTCCAGGTGGGCACCAGCCGGTGCGACTCGTGTTTGCTCGGGTACCAGTTCGGTGAGATGTACGCATTGGCGGCGCGGAAGATGACCAGAACGTCGCCGCCGTTTTTCACCTCTTGCCACAGCGGATTCGCGCGCGCGACATGTGCAAGCAGCCGGCCGCGCGTGCCCGCAGTGGCATCGAGTTCGAACGGCAGGTGGTTGGCATCAAGGCCGTGCGGTCCGTTGATGACAAGCGCGCCAAGCGGATGCTCCGCAATGAGGCGGTGTAGTTCTTCGTCACGGATTTCTGCGAAATGCGGGGGCAGGTACATGTCGGGCGATGAATTATTCAGCGCATGAATTGGATGGGCATTGCCTGACGGTGATGTCCGTGGTGTCTGCCAATACCCTTAATTCAACTTGATGCCTGCTACCTTGATCAACTCCCGCCACTTCGCAATTTCCGACTTGATGTGCGCCTGGAATTGCGCCGGCGTGGTGCCGTGCGGTGTCGAGCCGTCTTTCATCAGGCGTTCGGCGACGTCGGGGGCGTTGACGGCGGTGTTGAGCGCGACTGAAAGCTTATTGACGATGTCTTTCGGCACTTTGGCCGACGTTATAACGCCGTACCACTGATTGGCTTCGAAGCCCGGCACGCCGCCTTCGGCGATAGTTGGCAGTTCGGGTGCGGCGGGCGAGCGCTTGCCGGCGGTGATGCCGAGGATGCGCAGGCGGCCGGTCTGCATATGCGGGCGCGCGGAGAGCAGGGTGGTGAAGCTCATTTCGACTTCGCCGGCGATGGTGGCGGCCATTGCTGCCGCGCCGCCCTTGTAAGGGATGTGCGTGAATTTGACGCCGGCCTTGTAGGCCATCATTTCACCCGACAGATGCTGCAGCGCGCCGGTGCCCGACGAACCCTGATTGAGTTTGCCCGGATTGGCGCGCGCGTAGGCGATCAGATCGGCGACCGATTTCACCGGCACCGACGGATGCACGGTCAGCACGTAGAACAGGCTGGTGACCTGCGCGATGGCCTGCAGGTCCTTTTCCAGATCGTATGAAATTGGATTGCCGCTGGCCGAGAGCACGGTGTGGCCGGCGGAGATCAGGCAGATGGTGTAGCCGTCGGGATCGGCGCGCGCCGTGATTTCAGCGGCAATTGCGCCGCCGGCACCGCTGCGGTTGTCGGCGACCACCTGCTGGCCCCACATTTGCGAGAGCTTGCCCGCCAGCGTGCGCGTGGTGATGTCGGTGCCGGCACCCGGCACAAAGGGCACGATGAAGCGCACGGGCTTTTGCGGGAAGGCATCGGCCGGCGTGGCGGCGTGCGCGGCGCCGGCCAGCGCCAGCGCGAGGGCCGCGGCGCCGGCGCGCAGGCTTATTTCAGAATCTGATAGAGGCTGCTGAAGTCGTCGGTCCACAGTTTCAATCCCGCGATTTCGTCGATAGGCGAGGTCTTGCCGGCGAGTGCCGCATTGTTGAGCAGGGCCTTGTCGCGCGTCACAATCACCCAATCGGTTTTCGAGAACGCATTGTCTTCGGCTTCGTCGATCACCAGCGCCGTCAGCAGGCCGTTGGTGTCGGCGATTTTTTTCACCACCGGCGCCAGCCGCAGAAAGCGGTTGGTGACGTGGAAGGCAATCGTGCCGCCTGGTTTGACGTGTTTGAGGTAGACGGCCATTGCTTCGTTGGTGATCAGGTGCACCGGAATCGAATCGCTGGAGAAGGCATCGACCACCAGCACGTCGAACTGCTGCAGTTCTTCGCGTTCGAGTGAGAGGCGCGCGTCGCCGAGCACGGTTTCGATTTTGGCCTTGCTGTCTTTCAGATAGGTGAACTCGCTTTGCGCGACTTCGATCACCTGCGGATTGATGTCGTAGAAGCGGAAGGTATCGCCCGGTTTGCCCCAGGCCGCCAGCGTGCCGGTGCCCAGACCGATGACGCCGACTTTCCGGTTCTCGCCGGCGATCTTGATGGCGATGCCGACGCCGGAATCCGGGCCGTAATAAGTCGTGAGTTCGCCGCGCCGCGCAGGCGACA
>CAZVDN010000054.1:12255-13826 GCA_964625665.1 uncultured Streptomyces sp.
ATCGCTCAGATATTGCTCGCCGTGCAGGATCACGCCGTGGATCAGTCGGCGCATCGCATCCGCGCTGGTTTCCGGCCCGGTGTCCTTGGTGCGCAGCGTGCCGTAGAAGTTACGCGTCATTACACGCGTGTCTTCCTTCATCTGCACCAGTTGCTTGTTCCAGAAAAATCCGCAAACACCGGCTACCGCCATGGCCGTCAGCCAGACGAGGATCGGCGTCTTGCGCAGCGCAATCGCGGCAAGGATCGCCGTCACGACGAAACCGAGGCCGAGTTCGGCATAGGACGGGAAGAGGCGCGGCGCGATCAGGCCGACGAACATGCCGCCGAGTGCGCCGCCGAGCGAGACCATCAGGTAGAACAGCGTCAGGTAGCGCGGCGCGGGGCGGATTTTCGCCAGTTCACCGTGAAAGAACATGCAGCAGACGAAGAGCCCGGTGAGGTAAAGCGGAATCGCGATCTTGATGTCGAGCGTGACGTCGCTGGTCTGCAGGCCCCAGGCGCAGAAGCCCAGCACCACGGCAAGCGGGCCGAGCATCAGCGAACGCTGGTACCAGCCGTCGCTCTCGAAGCAGAGGATGAAGGTCAGCAAATACAGCGTCAGCGGCGCCAGCCAGAGAAAGGGGATCGACGCGATGTTCTGCGTGATGTGGTTGGTGATGGCGAGCAGCAGCCACGAGCCCATGGCCGACAGCGTGAGCCAGAGGAACAGATCGAGCTTGCCCGGCGCGGGTGCTTTGTCGTCGGTTTTGACTTCGTCGTTGGCAGCGGTGGCAACCGGTGTGCCGCCGCGCAGGCTGACCAACGCCGACGCCGCACACAGGACGACGAACAGCGCGTATCCGACCGACCACGCTTTGGCCTGCATCGCCGTGGCGACCCAGGTTTCGAAAACGAAGGGATAGGAAATCAGCGCCAGCATCGAGGCGAGGTTCGACAGTGCGAACAGCCGGTAGACCGTGCCGTGCGGAAACGAACGCGCGAACCAGGCCTGCACCAGCGGGCCGGTGGTAGCGAGCAGCAGATATGGGAGGCCGATGGTGGCGATCAGCAGGCCGAGAATGCGCATGCCCGGATCGTCGTTGCCTGCCGGCTTCCAGCTCGCGTCGGCGAGAATCGGCAGCACCGCGAGGCTGGCGACCAGCAGCACGACATGCACGATGACCTGGGTGCGCGCCTTGAGCTTGCGCGTGGTGAAGTCGGTATAGGCATAACCTGCCAGCAGCGCGACCTGGAAAAACACCAGACAGGTCGTCCACACCGCCGCCGAACCGCCGAACCACGGCAGAATCTGCTTGGCGATGATCGGCTGCACGAGAAACAGCAGGAACGCGCTTGTGAAAATGGTACAAGCGTAAAGAAGCATCGGGAATGGACCGGCGTGTTGTTATTCGGAGGCCGGATTATACAGGCGGGCGCCTGCCGCCGCCGCAACGCGCGTCAGCGGCAGGCAGTGCTCAGGGCGCCGGCGCGTCCCCGGCCGGGGACGCGCCGGATGCGCGCCGGTGCTTTGGCAGGGCCAGGGCGATCGGCACACCGAGCAGGCTGATCGTCGCCGACGCGATGATCGCT
>CAZVDN010000055.1:0-6166 GCA_964625665.1 uncultured Streptomyces sp.
CCGCTGACCTCTTGCATGCCATGCAAGCGCTCTCCCAGCTGAGCTATACCCCCACGAAAGACCGCGAATTATACCGATGCGGCCCCATGCTGTAAAGAAAATGTCAGGCCGGAAACTGCTTTAACTCCGCGGACATACGCGCCAAAACAGTTTCCTTGCCGATCAATTCGAGCGTGGCGTCGATCGACGGCGTTTGTGTCGCACCGGTCACCATCACCCTGAGCGGCATGGCGAGCTTCGGCATTTTCAGGGCGTGCGCCCCGACTACCGCTTTGACCACATCGTTGATGGCAGCGCGGTTCCAGACGCAGGCCGCAAACCGCGCATGCAGGTCTTCGAGCGCCGGCCGCACCTCGTGCGTGTAGTGCTGGGCGCGCAGCGCCGCCGACGGCTGCAGCGGACGGTAGAAAAACACCGCCGCATCGGCCAGCTCGCGCAGGCTGCTGGCGCGCGGCCGCAGCAGGTCGATGACGGCGAACAACGCGGGGCCGCCGGCGGTCGAACAGCCGTCGGCAGCGAAAAACGGCTGCACCAGATCAGCCAGTCGGTGGCTGTCGGCCTCGCGCAAATACTGCTGGTTCAACCACAGCAGTTTGTCGGGATCGAAACGCGCCGGCGATTTGCTGATGTGCGCAAGGTCGAACCATTCGACCAGCTGCTCGCGCGTGAATTTCTCGTCGTCGCCATGCGACCAGCCGAGGCGCGCCAGATAGTTGACCAGCGCCTCCGGCAAAAAGCCCTCATCGCGATACTGCATGACGCTGACCGCGCCGTGGCGCTTCGACAGGCGCTCGCCATCGTGGCCGAGGATCATCGGCACATGACCGAACTTCGGCAGCGTTGCGCCCAGCGCCTTGTAGATGTTGATCTGGCGCGGCGTGTTGTTGACGTGATCGTCGCCGCGGATCACGTTGGTGATGTTCATGTCGAGATCGTCGATGACAACACCGAAGTTATAGGTGGGCACGCCGTCGCCGCGCAGGATCACCAGATCGTCGAGTTCGTTGTTGCTGACGGTGATGGGGCCCTTGACCTCGTCGTTCCACGTGACCTCGCCGCCCTGCGGGTTCTTGAAGCGAATCACCGGCTTCACGCCCGGCGGCGGCTTCTGCAGCGAATCGCGCCAGCGGCCGTCGTAACGCGGTTTTTCCCCGCGCGCGCGCTGAGCCTCGCGCATCTGGTCGAGTTCCTCCTTCGTGCAATAACAGCGGTAGGCCTTGCCCTCGTTGACCAGTTGCTCGGCCACCGCCTGATAACGCTCCACGCGCTGCATCTGGAAAAAAGGCCCCTCGTCGCAATCGAGCCCGAGCCACTGCATGCCGTCGAGAATGGCCTGCACCGATGCCTGGGTCGAGCGCTCGAGGTCGGTGTCTTCGACGCGCAGGATGAATTTGCCGCCGTGTTTGCGCGCGTATGCCCAGCTGAAGAGCGCCGTGCGCGCGCCGCCGATATGCAGGTATCCGGTCGGGCTGGGGGCAAAGCGGGTTCTGATCATGATGATGCCGTCGAAAAAGGCGCATTTTACACTGCGCCCGGCGCCGCCCGCCCGACGCGCCGCGTTCCGCTAAAATGCGCCTTTGCCGCGTCGGGTGGCGCCATGACGGCGCACCGCGCATTCACACCACAAGGAACAACCATGATCAATGCAGGCATCATCGGCCTCGGCCGCTGGGGACAAAACCTCGTCAACAGCATCCAGGGCAAGAGCGAAAAAATCCGCATCGTCGCCGGCGCCACGCGCACGCGCGCGCCCGAAGCCGTCGATTACGCGAAGAAGCAGGGCTTTCCACTCGTGGACTCGGTGGCCCGGTTGCTGGCGGATCCGAAAATCGATGCCGTCATTCTCGCCACGCCGCACTCTCAACGCGTCGAACTCATCAGCGCTGCGGCAAAGGCCGGCAAACACGTCTTTACTGAAAAGCCGCTGACGCTGACCAGCAGCGAAGCCGCAGCCTGCCTCAAGGTCTGCGCCGACAACAGGGTCACGCTCGGTGTCGGCTACAACTGGCGCTTCCAGCCGGCACTGCAGGAAATCAAGCGCATGCTCGAAGACGGGCGCCTCGGCGTTCTGCAGCATATCGAAGGCAATTTCTGCGGCCCCAGCGTCTACCGCTACGGCCCCGAGCACTGGCGCCTGCAACGCAACGAGGGCCCTGCCGGCGGCATGACCGGTCGCGGCGTGCACGTCGTCGACGCCATGCTGTATCTCGCAGGCCAGATCGACAACGTCTATGCGCAGAGCTATCGCCGCACGCTGGATTACGGCACCGACGACACCACCTCGATGCTGTTCAAGTTCAAAGGGGGCGCCACCGGTTACCTGGGCACCTTCATCGCCACCGCGGAAACCTGGCGCATGCAGGTTTTCGGGTCGAACGGCTGGGCCGAGGTCGGCGATGTCCAGCACCTGACGACCTGGGAGATGCGCGTTGCCACAGTCAATCGCGACAACCTGCACGTGCACCAGAAGCCGCAGACCATTACCTTCCCGCAGACCAGCACCGAACGCGCCGAACTCGAGCATTTCGCCGACGCCGTGGCGGCAAAGCAATCGCTGGCAGTGGCGGGCGGTGACGAAGCGCACAATGTCGCGGTGCTTGAGGCCATCCTCGCCTCCGCCGAGAAACACCAGCCGGTGACCATCGGCTGAACAAGCGCACGCCGCAAATAAAAAGGCCGCATCATCGATGCGGCCTTTTTTTCGCGCCGGAGCGCGAATGCGATGCTGGCGAAACGGGATCAGAACTTGAAGACGATGCCGGCCGAATAGAAATCGACATCCGCAGAACCCGTGTTGCTGTTGCCGACCTTCATGTAGCGCTGGACTTCGAGGCGGCCGGCAACGGTCTTGGTGAAATCGTATTGAATGCCCAGACCGACTTCCGGCACGAACTTGTTGCTCGTGGCATTGCCGTAGCCGGCCAGCGTGCCGGCCGTCACCGTGGTCGTGGCCTTGGTCTGAAAATACGCCAGTCCCAGGCGGCCGATCATCGAGAAGCCGGTGCCCGGGCCGCCGCGCAGGGTGCCGACGACATCCATATTGACGCCCTGGCCTTCGATCTTGCCATTGAAGGTGGCTGCTGCCGGCGCGGTAATCGTGCCGTTGGTGGTGGCAAAACGGCCCACATTGAAATAGCCGCCTTCAACCGCAACATTTTCATTGATGGTGTAGCCGGCAAACAGCTTCAGACCGAGGTCGCTGTTGCTGACTGCACCGGTGCCGGTCCTGCCGACCGCCGCGAGGTCCGCCGCCAACTTGGCGGAATCATAATTCGTCTTGCTCTGTCCGAGATTGGCGCCGCCGTACCATTGCGCCGAAGCCGAACCGGCCGCGAGGGCCGCCGCAACCGCCATTCCAACCGCGATTTTTTTGATCATTGTTGTTCTCCAGTGGTTGAATCGTTATTTCATGCAACGGTGCGCCATGCAGGCGATTGAACCCCCGACACCGTCGATCGACCGGACCACTATACCCGAGCGCCGGGGCAAATCTCCATCAAAACCGCCTCAAGCGGCTGATTTCAGGGGATTGCGTTTGCGAAATTCCAACACTGTCTGGTCGGCGCGCTGAAACACCGCCCCCTTCGCCTTGAGGTTCTGGATCAGTTTTTCCAGCATCATGATGCGGTGGCCGCGCCCGCTGATGAACGGGTGACAGGTGAAAGTCAGCACGCCCCACTCGGTGGTTTTCTGCATGTAATCGAAGTCTGCGATCCAGTTTTCGAGCACATCGCCGGCCTTGGCCATGCCCGGCCGGACGGCATTGCCGGTGCGCATGTATTCGAAATGCGGCGCGTCATCGGTCGACCAGCTGATCGGCAGTTCGACCAGCGGCGTCGTCTTGCCGAACTGCGCTGGCTTGTGCAGGTCGAGCACATCGCCCTGGCGCGCGTAGTACATGCCGTAGTCGTCGCCCATCATGCTGGTGTCGTAGGTGAAGCCGTGCTTGATGAAGAGCTCGACCGAATTCGGGCTCAGGTCCCAGCCCGGCGAGCGATAACCGCGTGCGTACTCGCCGGAAATGCGCTTGATCGATTCGTTGCCGCGAATGAGTTCATCTTCCTCCTCAGCACGCGGAAATTCCACCGGCGAAATATGCCGCCAACCGTGATGGCCAATTTCGTGGCCGTGATCGACTACCGCCTTCACGGCGTCGGGAAAACTCTCGATCGTGTGGCCGGGCACATACCAGCTCGTCTTGATGCGGTATTTCTTGAACAGCGCAAGCAGGCGCGGCGCCGCGACGCGCGGACCGAATTCGCCGCGTGACACCGGGCTCGGCGTTGGCGAACCGCGCGCGACGAATCCCGAAATGCCGTCGAAATCAAAGGTCAGACAAACAATGTGCTTGGCCATGCGCGAACCCCGGTAAATCAACCGGCAAATTATAGCAGCGCGCGCAGAGCGCACTGCCGGCCGATTCGTTATGATGCGGGGTCTTTTCGCCAACAAACATTCCACCATGAAACTCGAACATCTCGCACAGAACTGGACCGTCCGCAAACCGCTCGCCCGAAGCCGCGGCGGCATCGTTGCCACGCAGAACCGCATCGCCGGTGAAGCCGGCGTGCGCATTCTCAACGCCGGCGGCAATGCGATCGATGCCGCCGCCGCCACCGGCCTCGCGCTGGCCGCCGTCGAACCGTGGAACAGCGGGCTCGGCGGCATCGGCTTCATGCTGGTCTATCTGGCGCGCGAGAAAAAAGTCCATGTCGTCGATTTCGGCCCGATCTCGCCGCACCGCCTGAACCCCGACGATTTTCCGCTCTCCGGCGGCACCACCACCGACCTCTTCACCTGGCCTTCGGTGAAGGACGACCGCAACGTGCACGGCCCGCTGTCGATCGCGGTGCCGGGCCATGTCGACGGCCATGCCACCGCGCTGGCAAAATTCGGCACCAAATCGTTCGCCGAAGTCATTGCGCCGGCGATCGAACTTGCCGACCTCGGCATCGCCGCCGACTGGTATCTGACGCTGAAAACGGCGACGATGGCCAAAGAGCTGTCGCGTTATCCGTCGAGCGCCGCGGTCTGGCTGCCGAACGGCTTCCCGCCGATCACGGCACAGGGCGCGCCGCTCGGCCGGCTGAAACTCAAAGGCCTCGCCAACACCATGCGCCTGCTGGCGAAAAACGGCCCGCGCGATTTTTACGAAGGCGAAGTCGCGCGCAATATCGTCAAGGACATTCAAGCGCTCGGCGGCGTGCTCGATGCCGAAGACCTGAAGAACTTCCATGCGCGCATCGTGGCGCCGCTCGAAGTCGAATACGGCAGCGCGCGCGTGGCACTGGCCGGCGGGCTGACCGGCGGTCAAAGCATGGCCGGCGTGCTGCAGGCGCTGGCGAAACAGCCGTTCAAAAAAGGCCCCGCCCCTTCGGCCGACGCCTTCGTCGCCTATGCGCAGACCCTGCGCGACGCTTATGCCGAACGCCTCACCAGCATGGGTGAGGCCAGCGACGAAAAAAGCCCGGGCTGCACCTCGCATTTCAACGTCATCGACGGCGAAGGCAACATGGTCGCGGTGACGCAAACCCTGCTTTCGGTCTACGGCAGCCGCCTCGTGCTGCCGACTTCGGGCGTGCTGATGAACAACGGCATCAACTGGTTCGACACGCGGCCGGGTTCGCCGAATTACCTCGGCCCCTCGAAGCGCCCGCTGACCAATATGTGCCCGGTGATCGTCACGCGCAATAACGGCGAAGGCTGGTTTGCCGTCGGCGCGTCCGGCGGCCGCAAGATCATGCCGGCCGTGACCCAGGTCTGCTCCTTCCTGATCGACCACGGCATGAATCTTGAAGATGCTTTCCATCAGCCGCGCATCGATGCCAGCGGCGGCGAGACCGTCGGCGTCGATCCGCGCCAGCCCGCCGACGTGCAAAACGCGCTGGCGGCGAAATTTCCGGTGAACCTGACCGAACTCGTGGTCTTCCCGAACAACTTCGCCTGCCCGAGTGCCGTCATGCAGGATGTAAAAACCGGCGAACACACCGGCATCTCGGATGTAATGTCGCCGTGGTCGGGGGCCGTCGCGCAGGCCTGACCGCCGCGCACGCCGGCTGACGGCGCGCTCAGCGGTCCGCGTCTGCGCGCTCCGGCCGCGCGGTGAACAGGCGGTGGATGGTGATCTTCCGCACTTCGGCCTTGCTCGTTTCGATATGCGAACGCA
>CAZVDN010000055.1:6176-13800 GCA_964625665.1 uncultured Streptomyces sp.
CAGGAGGCGGTTAGCCTCGTCGGCACGCCGCCGGATGACCGCGTTCAGTATCCGCCCGTGTTCTTCGTAGGTAGCATGAATGCGGTGCGCCTGCGTAAAATCCAGCCGGCGGATGATGCGGATGCGTTCGGCCACCTCCTGATGACAGCGTGCGACTTCGGCATTGCCGGCACTGCTGACCAGTGCGGTGTGAAATGATTCATCGAGCGCGGCGATGCATTTTAGATCGGTGATGCGATCTCCTTCAGGCACCAGCCAGATTTCTCCCAGCGCATCGAGGCCCGGCCGCTCGCTCTGTTCGCACAGGCGGACGACCGACGCCTCTTCAAGTATGCGGCGCAGATCGTAGAAATCCTCGAAACGCGAAAAGTCGTAGGGCCGCACACTCCAGCCGACCCGCACGTGCACCTGCAGATAGCCTTCGCGCTCCAGCCGGTAGAGTGCATCGCGCACCGGCGTGCGGCTCATTTTCAGGCGATCAGCGACCTCGCTTTCGCTGAAACGATCGCCGGGCAGCAGTTCGAAGTCGAACATGCTGGCCTTGATCTTCGCATACGCCGATTCCGCCAGGGAGAGCGCCGCTGTGACACCCGATGGCTGCATTGCGCTGGACATCCTGTTCTGCTCAGCGGCGGCGCGCGCGTGACACCGCGCGCTCAGCGCCTCACTTCGCGCTGGAAAATCTCCAGACTGCGTTTCTTCGCCGCAATGAAGGTGGGCTCCGACAACGTCGCCACCGTGCGCGGCCGCGCGTCCTCATAGGGCAGAATCTCCGCAATCCGCGTCGGCCGCTTGGTCAGCAGCAACACCTGATCGGCGAGATAAACGGCCTCCTCCAGGTCGTGCGAGACCAGCATCATGGTGGTACCGGTCTGCATGAACACCTCCTGCAGCTTTTCGCGGATGAACAGGGTCATCTCGAAATCCAGCGCCGAAAAAGGCTCGTCGAGAAACAACACCTCGGGCTCCGGCGCCAGCGCGCGCATGATCGACGCGGTCTGCTGCTGGCCGCCTGACAACTCGTAGGGATAGCGATTGAGATCGAACTTCACATCGAAGGACGCCACCAGTTCAGCGACGCGGCGATCGAGTTCCGCCTTCGACTTGCCTTCGAGCTTCAGCGGATAGGCAATGTTGTCGATGGTGCGCAGCCAGGGAAACATCGCCTCGCGGTAATTCTGAAAAACGTAGCCGATCTTGGTATCAGCCAGCGATTTGCCGTCGAACAGGATTTCGCCCGAATCGATCGGCACCAGCCCGGCGATCATGTTGATCAGCGTCGATTTGCCGCAGCCGTTGGGCCCGAACACCGACACGATCTTGTGCTTGGGGATATTGAGATCGAAATTTTCATAAAGCGGCCAGCCGGCGAAATATTTCGTCAACCCGCGGATGGTGATGTGCGTGCCGGCCGGGCCCGGCACAAAAGGCGGCGGCGGCACATCAGCCACGGCGGAAACGTTGATCGGACGCATGAGGTTATCTCCCGCTCCAGTGGACGACCCGCCGCTCAACCACCAGAAACAGCACATTGAGCACATAACCGAGAATGCCGGCCGAAAGGATCGCTGCGTACATGCTTTTCACGTTCAGCACCTGCTGCGCGTCGATAATGCGGTGACCGAGGCCGGTGTCCGAGCCGATAAACATCTCGGCAACGATCACGATCACCAGCGCCATCGACACCGCTGAACGCAGACCGACAAAGGTCGGCTGCAGGCTTTCCCAGATCAGCACATCCTTGAAGATCTGCCAGCGCGTGGCGCCCATCACCTTGGCGGCCATGATGCGCTGCTTGCGCGCATTCATTACGCCGTAGGCGCTGTTGAACAGCACGATCAAGAGCGCGCCGAAGGCGGCAATCGCCACCTTGTTGACATCGGAGACGCCAAACACCAGCAGGAACAGCGGAATCAGCGCAGACGACGGCGTGGAGCGGAAAAAGTCGATCAGAAACTCGACGCTGCGATAGGCGCGCTCGTTGCTGCCGAGCAGGACACCGAGCGGCACGCCGACCAGCGCGGCAATCGCGAATGCCTGCAGCGTGCGTTTCACGGTCACCGCAAAATCCGTCAGCAAGGGGCCGCCGGCCAGCCCGCTGACCAGCGTCACCAGCGTGTCCCAGGGGGTCGGCAGCAGGATCTGCTTGATGAACCCGAAACGCACCGACGCATCCCACAGCAGAAACAGCAGCAGCGGGCCGAGCGCCGGCAGCAGGCGCGCCCAGGGAAATTTCTGCGGCGGGGGGCTGCCCGCGTCGCGCGCGGCCGACCACGGCGCAGCACTGCTGTTATCGGCGGCGTCTGACATGACCTACCCCTTGTAGAGCATCGGTTCGACCATCAGGCGCGAACTGAAGATGCCCTTGTCCGAAAACAGATCGAAGAATTTCTGGAAGTAAGCGATGTCCGCCTTGGTGAACTCGTTGTAGAGCATGTAGGCGGCGAGGGGCACCTCGGACGTCAGTGCGCCTTCGATTGCCGTATAGCCTTTGAGATACTGCCGCGCTTCGCCGGCTTTGGTGCGCACAAAATCGACGCCCTTGGCATAGGCCGCGATATATTTTTTGGTCTCCGCCGGATACTTGGCGATGAAGGCCGAGGACAACGAAGCCGACCCGCCATGCCACGGCGCCATTGGATCCCCCAATACATATTTGGCAATCACGCCGGTCTCGATCACGCGTGTCGTGCCGTTCATGCGGCCGACCGTGCCTGTCGGCTCAAGCGTATAACAGCCGTCGACCTGACCGGCGACGATGGCCGCGACATGCTGACCGATCGGCAATTCGATCACCGTGTAGCCGGTGGCACCGGCCTTGTCGAGCACCGCCTTGGCGAGCGTCACGTTCTGGATGCCGGGCCCAGAAGCTACGCGTTTGCCCTTGAGGTCGGCGATCGTTTTGATCGGGCTGTCGGCGGCGACGATGAATTCATCGAGCACGTTTTTAACGTTGCTCGGATTGGTGGCGATGATCTTGAAGGTGCCCGGCTGCGCCAGTTCGCCGATGGCGATGTTTGCCGAGCCGGTGCCGTTGGCAGTGCCTTCGGCGCGCCCCGAGAGCACTGCTTCCATCACCTGCTGCGCACCGGCGAACTTGAGCCCCTCGACATCGAGCCCGACTTCCTTGAAGTAGCCTTTCTCCAGCGCTACGAACAGCGGCAGGCCCGATGCAATCGGCCAGAAGCCGATGCGGATTTTCGGGCTGCTCTGCGCGCGGACGATCGCCGGCGCGCCGGTCAATGCCAGTGCCGCGCCGGCCACGGCGGCACCGAGTACCCTGCGCCGTTGCGTATCGATGGATGCAGTGCGCTTCGCGCTGTGATTGTGCGGCCCGCTGGTTTTGCTCATGCCCGTCTCCTGATCGAGATGCGATTAATCGAAAGATCCCGGTGCCTCAGGACCCGCGATCGCTCACGCAATCAGACCGGAAACGCCTGCCGCACCGTTTGTATACTGGCTTGCATACAAGCAATTCGGGTGCCAGCAACAACGGCGACGGCAAACCTGTTAAATCAATAACCTATGAAGTGCGCACACCAAACGCGCGAAGACCGTTACGGTGCATCGAACCGAAAATGCACCATCAGGCGGCATCGGGCCGTGTTATCGGCCGAGGTATTCCTGCACCGTCTCCAGGGCGACGGTTTGCAAAAAGCCGGCAGTCGCTGCATCAAGGCCGGCGGTATACGTGTTGCCGACCGGTGACTTGCCATAAAGCGCGGCATAGGCCGTCGTTGCCGCGAGATAGGTGCCGGCCAGCGTCGGATGGCGCTTGTCCGGCTGATATAACTCGAGATCGGGACGCTTTTTGATGGCATTGGCAAAGGCGAGCCCGGCCGGAATCACCAGCATGTCGTTGTTGTTGCCGGCAGTCGTATAGGCTTCCGCCAGCGGACCGGTCATGTCCGGCTTGTCCTTGTAGGCCCAAGACATGAAGAGCACCGGGCGCACGCCGTTTTTCACCACGGTGTCGCCCTGCTTCTTCGCAAACTCGTGGAAAGAGCCCTTCAACTGCGGATGGATCGGACACTGGCTGCAATCCATCATGATCACTGCATCGAACTGGCGGCCCGGTTTGTTGAATACGATTTCATTGTCGCCGACAAACGAATAACGGCCGATGCCGTTGGGCCGGAAGTAGGACTCCATGTCATGCCAGTCCATGCCCGAACCGCTGATGGTCACCGACACGCCGCGCGGCCGCGCCGCGGTGTCCGCGGCCCTCACGACATTGATGAAGTGGTTGTGCAGGCTGTTGTTGTAATAAAAAAAGCTGTTGCCGACCCAGAGGATCGCATTTGGCGGTGGCCCGCCAAACTCGCTGCGCTTCGGCCTGGTCTGCGCCTCGACCGAAAAAGCGCAGACATTCCCCAATAACAAAGCGGTGAACACCGCAACAGTTTTAACAGCAGCAGAATTGAAGCGCATTACACTCCTCCTTCAAAAACGATCGGCGCGAAACGGTTCAAGGTTGATGTTCGGTGCACGGCCTGCGACCAGATCGGCGATCAGCCGACCCGTCGGCGCGCTGCCGCACAAGCCGACATGGCCGTGGCCGAAGGCGTAAAAGGTGTTTGCATACCGCGTCGCGCGCCCGATTACCGGTTTCGAATCGGGCAACGAAGGTCGCTTGCCCATCCAGCGCGTGGTTTCGATATTGCGCACCTGCGGAAACAGCTTTTTCATGTGCGCCACCAGCGCATCGGCGCGACGGTAATCGGGCTCGGCATCGATGCCCGCGAATTCGGTATGCCCGGCGATGCGCGTGCCCATTTCCATCGGCGTCACAAAAAGCTTGTGCTGTGCGGAAGCCACCGGCATCGGCAACTCCAGCGACGGATCTGAAAACATCACGTGATAACCGCGCTCGGCTTCAAGCGGCACCGGGTCGCCGAGCTTTGCGCTAAATTTCGCCGAATGCACACCAGCACACAACACCAGCGTCTCGACCGGCAGACGACCGGCATCGGTCAGCAAGGCGACCGGGCCGTGCTCACCGAGTTCGATGTCCAGCACATCGCGCTGCAGGATGACGCCGCCATCGCGTTCGAACTGCGCTGCGAGTGTCTTCGTCAGGCGCTCCGGATTGGCGACAAAGCCCTGCTCGGGCAGATGCACGCCTCGCGGATAACGGCGGCCAAGCGCCGGCACCAGTTTCTCAATACCGACCGCATCGATCTCATGGCAGATCACGCCGCGGTCACGACGCAGTTTCCAGGCCAGCGCATCACCACGATAGCCCTGCTCATCTTCATAAACGACCACATAGCCGCTTTGGCGAATCAGGTCGGCGCAACCGGCAGCACGCGCCAGCGGCAGGTGTGCATCGAACGTCTGCACCAGCAGCGAACGCAACGCATCGGCCGTCGCCTCGATCTGCGCGCGGCCGGTGCTGTTGATGAAGCGCCACAGCCACGGCAATGCACTCGGAAAATAAGACCACTTCAGGCGCAGCGGCCCGATCGGATCGAGCAGATAACCGGGCACGTTGCCGAGCACGCCGGGCATCGCGATCGGCACACAGGAACCCGGACTCAGGATGCCGGCGTTGCCGAACGAGCAGTATTCGCCCGGCGGCGCGCGATCGACCACCGTGACCTGATGCCCCTCGCGGCGCAGATAAGACGCGGTGGCAATGCCGACGATGCCGGCGCCGATGATGGTGATGTTTTTCATGTCTGCGAACTCAGTTGGCGATCGCCTGACCGCCATCGATATAAATCGTTTCACCGGTAAGAAACGGCAGGTCTTCACCGAAGATCGCCGCCACCAGCCGTGCCACATCCGCCGTCGTGCCGGTGCGTCCCGACGGGATGCGCTTTTTCAAATGGTCGGCGAGCGGGCCGCTGGTCATCGCGCCGCGGTTCAGATCGGTGACGATATATCCCGGCGCGACATCGACGACGCGGATGTTCTTCGCCGCCCACTCCACCGCCAGGCAGCGCGTGATCGCGCCGACCGCCGCCTTCGAGGCGCAATAGGGCACGTTGCGTTTGACGCCCAGCTTGTCGAACATCGAGCCGATGTTGACGATGATGCCGCCGCCGGCCGCCAGCAGATGCGGATAGGCTTCGCGGCTCGCCGCAAACACCGCAGTCGCATTGGTCGCCATCACTTCGTTGAACACTGCCGTCGGCAATTCATGACTGGCCGCGCCCAGATGAATGCCGGCGTTGTTGACCAGCCCGTGCAATGCGCCGGCCTTTTTGACAATCGCGGCAAACGCCGCACGCAGCGCTTCCTCGTCGGTGACATCGCAGGACACATTGATCAGTTGCGCAGAAACGACCGGCGCATTGGCATGTTCGGGCCCGCCACCCTTGCGCGACAGGCAGGCCACCATGAAACCGCGCCGCGCCAGCTCAATGGCGATTTCAGCGCCGATGCCACGGCTTGCCCCGGTGACCGCGATGACTCTTTTCGAATTCGTCGCGTTCACGGCGCAGCGTTCAGATCAGCTTCTGCGCGCGCAACTGCGCAATCGCCGCCGCATCGTAGCCGAGCCATTGCTCAAGCACGGCGGTAGTGTGTTCGCCGAGGCGCGGCGGCGGTGAGCGCCAGGTCAGATTTCCGCCATCGATGCCGATGCCGAAGCCGACCTGCGGCGTGCGGCGGCCCGGCGATTCCGCGGTGTAAAACAAACCGCGCGCGATCAACTCCGGATCGCCGGTCAGATCGTCGATGCTGTTGACCGGACCGGCCGGCACTTTGGCATCGGAGAATATTTTCAGCCAGGTGTCGCGCGGTTTGGTTTTCAGCAGGCGCTGAATGTCACCGACGATTTCCGCGCGCACATTGCGGCGGTCGGCGTTGCTGGCGTGGCGCGGGTCTTCGCCCTTCGCGGGGTCGCCCACCGCCTGCCAGAAGCGCTTCCAGATCGAATCGTTGCCGAGCCCCAGCGTCAGCGGCTTGTCCTGCGTATCGAACGCCTGATAGACGGCAATCACGCTGTCGCGCGCGCCGCTGCGGTGCGGAATTTCACCCGCGCCAAGATAAGGCACGATGCGCGGCGACATGAAGCGCGTCATGCTGTCGACCATTGAAATGTCGATCTGGTGCCCTTTGCCGCTGCTTGCGCGCTCAAACAACGCGCCCAGCGTGGCCATCGCTGCGTCCATGCCGGAAATCAGATCGGCCGCCGGCGTGCCGACTTTCTGCGGCGGGCTGTCGGCCTCGCCGGTCAGGTCCATCACGCCGCTGTAGCCTTCGGCAATCAGGTCATAACAGGGAAAATCGCGCCGCGCGCCTTCCATGCCGAAACCGGTCAGCGAAACAAAAACCAGTTTGGGATTCAGCGCGCTCAACGTCGCATAATCGATGCCGAGTTTTTTCTGCACGCGGCCGACCAGATTGACGATCACCACGTCGGCCTTCTTCACCATATCGTGCAGCACGCGACGCCCGACCTCGCCCGCATAATCAAGAGTGACGCTCTCCTTGTTGCGGTTGACCGACAGGAACCACAACGATTCACCGTCATGCCAGGGCGGCCCCCAGGCGCGGCAGTCGTCGCCGCTGCCCGGTCGTTCGATCTTGATCACGCGCGCACCCATGTCGGCGAGCAGCATGGTGGCATAGGGACCGGCGATCGACGTCGTCAGATCGAGAACGGTCACACTTT
>CAZVDN010000056.1:0-2090 GCA_964625665.1 uncultured Streptomyces sp.
TCCGGGCACAGCCGGCGCAGCGCCTCGAGCGCCTCGAGCGCCTGCGGTGCCAGCGGCAGGTCGGCGGTGCGGCTCGCCTTCGCGGTCGCCGCCCGAACATGCAGGACGGCCTCCTCGACGTCGACGTCAGCCCAGCGCAGCGCCTTCAGCTCGCTCCGCCGCAGTCCGGTCCAAAGCACGAGCTGGTACGCCCACCAGCGCCCGGACACCAGCGACGCTGCGCGCAGCCTGCGCTCGTGCGCGTCGATCCGGCCGTAGTCCTGGCACCAGTTCAGGAATGCGCGCACGTTGCAGCGCACGCGGTTCACGGTTCGAGGAGCCCGGCCAGCGGCCGCGACGGTGTCCATGTGGCGCACCAGCCGGGACGCCGTGAGGTCGCCCAGGTGCGTGCAGCCCGTGGCGCTCGCCATCCGCTCGATGTCGCGCACCTTGGTCCGCAGCGCGTCCGCGGCCTGCACCTGGTGGGCGAATGGCCGGTCGATGCCCAGTCCTCGCCACTGTGCGACGAGCGCATCATCGAGCCAGGCCGGCCAGTCGACGTGCACCGGGACGCGTGCGGGAATGTGCTCGACGTGCTGCACACGCTCGGGCCAGATGCCGGCCAGTGCGCGAAAAAGCGTGCTTTTGCCGCTGCCGGACGCACCGGTGATGAGCACGCGTTCGCCTCCGCCGAGTTGCAGTCCGCCGGCATCGAGCAGGCGCTGTCCGCCGGGCAGATCGATTTTCAGTTCCGTCGATGCATAGTGGTCCTGCGGCAGCGCGCGCAGGCCGATGCCGCCGCCGGCGGCGGCCGCCGAGCGGATGGCGGTGCGGAACGAGGTGAGACGGTCCACGGTCGCTTTCCAAGCGGCGATTTGCGCATAGGCTTCGATGAACCAGCTGAGCGACGACTGCACTTTGCCGAACGCGGTGCCGGTCTGCATGAGGTCGCCGAGGTGGATCGCGCCGGAGAAAAAGCGCGGCGCAGCCACCAGAAACGGAAACACCACGGCTGCCTGACTGTAGCCTGCGCGGAACCACGTCAGCTTCTTGGTCCGGCGCATGATGTCCCACCAGTTTGAGGCGACACTGGCAAAGCGCCCGTTGAGCAAACGCAGTTCGCCCTGTTCGCCGTTGTAGAGCGCAACCGCCTCGCCGTTTTCGCGGAAGCGCACCAGCGAAAAGCGGAAATCGGCTTCGACTTTCTGCTTCTGGAAATTGAGTGCGACCAGCGGCCTGCCGATCCAGTGCGCGATCAGCGTGCCGGCGATCGAATAGATGAGGGCGATCCACACCATGTAACCGGGGATTTCCACGCTGCGGCCGAACAGTTCGACCGACAGCGAGCCGGAGAGCGTCCACAAAATTGCCAGAAAGGACAGCAGCGTGATGACCGCGGACATCAGGCCGAAGGCCAGCGACAGGGTTTTTTCGCAAAATTCCGCGAGGTCTTCAGCGATGCGCTGGTCCGGGTTGTCGGTGCCGCGATCAGCAAGCTGCATGCGGTAATAGGCGCCTTTGCCGATCCATTCCTCGAGATAGTTTTCGGTCAGCCAGCGGCGCCAGCGGATCTGCAGCATCTGGTTCAGATAGAGCTCGTAGACGGCAATCACAATCAGGCCTGCGGCGATCCAGCAAAACCGCATGAGCTCGCGGAAAAACGCCGCCTGGTCGCTGCTTTGCAGCGTGTTGTAGAAATCGTTCTGCCAGTAACTGAGCATGACTTCGAGATAGACCACGCCGAGGTTGAGCGCTATGACGGCGGCAAGCAGGCCGCGCGCCGCCCATTTTTCGCTGGAAAACCAGTAGGGGCGGGTCAGCGACCAGAGGGCGCGGAAGAAGGCGGGCGGTGTTTCGGACATGACGGACTCCGGCGTTGGCGCCTGATGGCGCTGGTGAAAGTGCGCCGGCATCATAGCCCGATTCGGGCGGCGTTTGCGCTGCGGGCCGATTGGATTACACTGGCCAAAAACCGTGTTGTTGGCTGCGTTTCATAACGTGATGGAGGAAGCCATGAAAACTGTCAGGCAATTGTTGCAGGGCAAGTCAACCGGTGTTTATACAATCGGTCCGGATGTGCCGGTTATTGACGCGCTGAAGCAGATGGCGGA
>CAZVDN010000056.1:2130-3060 GCA_964625665.1 uncultured Streptomyces sp.
CCGGTGCTCGAAAACGGCAAGCTGGCCGGCATACTGTCGGAGCGTGATTACGCGCGCAAAGTCATTTTGCAGGGAAAATCGTCGCGCGATACGCCGGTGCGGGACATCATGACCTCGCGCGTGGTCTGTGTGGGGCCGCAGCGCACCGTCGAGGAGTGCATGGCGCTGATGACCGACAAGCGCATACGCCACCTGCCGGTGATCGAGCACGGCGAACTGATCGGATTGCTGTCGATCGGCGATCTGGTCAAGGAAATGATTTCCGAGCAGCAGTTCATGATTGCCCAGCTCGAATCCTATATCCACAGTTGACGCGGTATTTTTCAATCACAGGGAGTGCGAAGCCAAATGCCATTCGGTGCCATCATCATCGGCGATGAAATCATGTCCGGCAAACGCCAGGACAAACACATGGCCACGGTCATATCGACCCTGCGCGAACGCGGCCTTGAGTTGTCGTGGTGCCAGTATCTGGCCGACGAGCCGGCGCTGATCACCGCGACGATCAAACGCACGCTGGCGGCACCGGACGTCGTTTTCAGTTTCGGCGGCATCGGTGCCACGCCGGACGATCATACGCGTCAGTGCGCTGCCGACGCCGCCGGCGTGGCGCTGCAATTGCATCCGGATGCCGATACTGAAATCCGCGCACGCTTCGGTGCCGACATCACGCCGCAGCGCCTGAAGATGGGCGAGTTTCCGGTCGGCAGCCGCATCATTCCGAACCCCTACAACCGCATCCCCGGCTTCAGCTTCAAGCATCATCACTTTCTGCCGGGGTTCCCGCAGATGGCCTGGCCGATGATGGCATGGGTGCTCGACAACCTCTACCGCGACCAATTTGCCGCCGGCAGCATCAGTGAAGACGCCGGCATCGTTCGCGGTGGCGGCGGGAGCATGATGATCGATCTGATGAACGAATGCCTGGCG
>CAZVDN010000056.1:3070-9127 GCA_964625665.1 uncultured Streptomyces sp.
GCGCGCCATCCCGGGCTCAAGGTATTCAGCCTGCCGGACATGGGCGACAACGACCGCTATGTCGAACTGGGGGTGCGCGGCGATGCCGCGCGCGTCGGTGCCGCCATGGACGAACTCAAGAACGGCGTGACCAAACTGGGCTTTCGCTGGGCGAAGACCGTCGAAGAAGGGCGTTAGCGCTCTCGTTAACGTCAAACGCCGTACAAGAAAAAGCCCCGGCACTGCGCCGGGGCTTTTTTATCGGGCTGCGCAACCGATCAGGCGGCTTTTTTCTTTGTCGCGCTGATGGCCTGCGAAGTCGCGGCTTCGACGTTGGCATGGGTCAGATCGACGAACTGCTTGGCCGATTTGGTCATGTTTTCGTACGTCGCGTTGATGCCGGAAATCGCCGACTTGAGGGCGGCAACAGCAACATCCGAACCGGCCGGCGCCGTCTTGACCATTTTGTCGAGCGAGGTCACAACCTGCTTGTTGAATTCCGAGACCTGTTCTTCAACCAGTTTGCTGAATTCAGCCTGGGTGGCCGTGGCGACGTCGTAAACACTTTTAACGTAGCTCGCGGTTTTTTCCATGTTCGGCTGCATCAGCGCGTTTTTCACTTGCGCGAATTCCTGCGGGTCTTTGATTTCGGCAAAGGTTTTTGCCTGCTGCACGCCATCGGCAAATGCGCCTTTGGCGGCTTTCAGTTGCACTTCGATCATGCGCTCGGCGCCTTCCAGGGCAATCCCGGCAAAACGGACGGCTGCTTCGAGGCCGGCTTTGTTCAGAGCGGCGAACTGTTCGGGAGTTTGATACATTGCAATCTCCTTAAAAGTTATTGCAAAACAAACGGTTAAAATTCTTTCGGGTTAGTGAACCCGTTAAATATGTTGCGATGCACAATTCAAATTATATAGACACAAAAGGCGAAGTCAAGGGTTTGGGCGAAATATTTATTGCATCGCACCAAATACTCTTCCGAATGTGACTTTTTTGACAATCCGGGGCTGCTGGAATAGGATAAAAGTGTTTCCCAATCAGTGATCTACGCGGCGTGGAATCGTCCCCACCGCCAACCCTGTCCGAGCCCATGACCGAGCCTGCCGCCCTGCAATTCAATCCGCCGACGCTGGAGAGGGTGAGGGACGCCATGGGCGACCGCTGCGTCCTGCGCGGGGCCTGGAACCTGACTTCGCTGGAGCGCCGGCTCGGCGAGTTCGAACGCGAACTCGCGCGCATGGCGGGCGATCCGCAGTGCGGCTGGGATTTGCGCGGAGTGGATGTGCTCGACCACGCCGGTGCGTTGTTGCTGTGGCGGGCCTGGGGCCGCAAACGCGCGGCACGGCTCGAAATGAGAAACGAGCAGGCGCAGTTGTTCGAGCGCATGATGCCGGCGCCGCCGCCCCTGCCGCCGCGGCGCGGGTTTGATCCGTTTTTCCTGCCGGTGTTCGTCGGACGCAAAGTACTCAACGTTTGCGATCATCTGATGCACATGCTGCTGGTGCTGGGGCAATCGGTCATCGAGTTGATCGCGCTAGGCCTGCATCCGCAACGTATTCCCTGGCGCGAGCTGTCGGCCAATGTTTACCGCACCGGCGCGCAGGCGCTCGGCATTACCGCGCTGGTCGGATTTCTGATCGGTGTCGTGCTGAGTTATCTCTCTTCGCAACAGCTCAAGCTGTTTGGCGCCGATGCCTTTATCGTCAACATCCTCGGCGTCAGCGTGATCCGCGAACTCGGCCCGGTGCTGGCGGCGATTCTGATTGCCGGCCGTTCGGGGTCGGCGATCACCGCCTCGCTCGGCGTCATGCGCGTGACGCAGGAACTCGACGCGATGGCGGTGATGGGCATATCGCAATCGCTGCGCCTGATCCTGCCGAAAATGCTGGCACTGGCGATTTCGATGCCGCTGGTGGTGCTGTGGACAGATGCCGTGGCATTGCTCGGCGGCATGGTGGCGGCACGCATTGAACTGGGCATCGGCTATCACCACTTTCTGGCCACGCTGCCGGACGCGGTGCCGATCGCGAACCTCTGGCTGGGGCTCGGCAAGGGTGCGGTGTTCGGCGTGATGATCGCGCTGGTGGCCTGCCATTTCGGCCTGCGCATCGAGCCGAATACGGAAAGTCTCGGCATCGGCACCACCAATTCGGTGGTGACCTCGATCACGGTTGTGATTCTGGTCGATGCGGTCTTTGCCATTCTCTTCAAGGACATCGGGATTTCATGACGCAACAGGACCACATCATCGAGATCCGCGATCTGTGGACGCAGTTCGGCGACTTCGTCGTGCACCGCGGCATTGATCTCAATGTGCGGCGCGGTGAAATTCTCTCGCTGGTCGGCGGTTCCGGCAGCGGCAAGACGACGATGCTGCGCCAGATGCTGGGCCTTGAACGGCCGACGCGCGGCGAAGTGCGCGTCTTCGGCACCTCGCTGCACGGCAGCGATGCCGTGGCCCTGCGTCGCCTGCGCAACCGCTGGGGTGTGCTGTTTCAGGAAGGCGCGCTGTTCAGCGCGTTGTCGGTCTATGACAATCTGGCGCTGCCGCTGCGTGAGTTGCGCACGGTCAGCGAAGACATGATTCACGATCTGGTCATGGTCAAGCTGGAGATGGTCGGTATCGAGCCGCGTCACGCCACCAAGATGCCGGCCGATCTGTCGGGCGGCATGATCAAGCGCATTGCGCTGGCGCGCGCGCTGGCGCTCGAACCCGAGCTGGTCTTCCTCGATGAGCCGACCGCGGGCCTTGATCCGGACCGCAGCGAAAGTTTCGTCAAGCTGATCCAGGAACTGCACCGCGAACTCAATCTGACGGTGGTCATGGTGACCCACGATCTCGATACGCTGGTGGCATTGTCCGACCGTGTTGCGGTATTGTGCGACCAGAAGGTCGAGATCATCGGCACGCTCGATGAAGTCGTCGCCAATACGCATCCGTTCATCTGCAATTTTTTCATGGGCGAACGCGGACGCCGCGCGCTCGAAGCCGTGCACGCAGTCAAGGCCATCATGGCCATGACCTGAGCATCGCCGGGTTCACGAAGGGGAAGGCACTATGGAAAACAGGGCGCATGCGCTGGCCGCCGGATTATTCACGCTGCTCTTGGGACTGGGCGTGATCGCGGTATCGGCGTGGTTCGGCGGCGACAATGTCGAAACGAAAAATTATCTGCTGGTATCGCACCATCCGGTGTCCGGTCTCAATGCGCAGGCGCCGGTGCGCTTCCGCGGCGTCACCGTCGGCAAGGTGGTCGACATCCGGTTCAGTCCTGACGAGCCGCTGACCATTCTGGTGGAGATTTCGATCCGTGCCGATACGCCGCTGACGCAGGGCACCTTCGCGCAATTGGGGTCGCAGGGCGTGACCGGTCTGGCCTATGTGATTCTCGACGACAAGGGCAAAAAACCGGGTGCGTTGACCGGCGAGGAAGGCAAGCTGGCGCGCATCGACGTGCATCCTTCATTCATGGACAGCGTGACGGACTCCGGTCAGATGATGCTGGAAAACTTCAGCGAAGTCGCCAGGCGCGTGAACGGGTTGCTGAGCGACGAAAACCAGAAACAACTGGTCGGCGCCGTGCGCAGTCTCGATACCATGTCGGTGCGCGTCGGTGCGCTGGCGACATCACTAGAGCCGACCGTGCGCGCGATGCCGGGCCTCATGAATGATGCCGGTGTCGCGCTCAAGCGTGCCGATGCGCTGATGGCGAACCTGAACCAGCGCGCCGAAGCGTTCGAGCGTGCGGCCAAAGGCGTCGAGCGGCTGACCGACAGCGGCGCCGCCTTGAGCGATGCGATGACGACGGAAACGCTGCCGCGCCTGAACCAGCTGGCCGAAGAGCTGCAGCGCACGGCGCGCGGCGTCGAGCGCGCGCTGAACGATTTTGATGAACAGCCGCACAGCCTGATTTTCGGGCGCAATCCGTTGCCGCCGGGGCCCGGCGAACCCGGATTCGGAACGAAGGGGGTACGATGAAGACGCTATGCTGGATGATTGCTGCACTGCTGCTGGCCGGATGTTCGGCGGGCCCGACCACGCGCGAAGCGCTGCTCACCTATGATTTCGGGCCGGTCCGTGAAGACGCGGCGGTTGCCAAAACCATCAAGGCCAGCGTGCTGATGCACGGTGTCAGCGCGCCGGCGTGGCTGGATTCGCCGGCGGTGATTTATCGCCTGGCCTATCAGGACGTGTCACGCCAGTACGTCTATGCGAACAGCCGCTGGGCAACGCAGCCCGGCGCGCTGATCGGGCAGCGGCTGCGCGGGCGTCTCGCCGCGGCCAGCGAGGGCGGCGTGGTTGTCGGCGCGGACGGCGCGCGCGCCGATTATTCCCTGCGCGTTGAGCTGGAAATGTTCAGCCAGATATTCGATGCGGCCGACCGCAGTCGCGGTGTGGTTGTGGCGCGGGCGAGCCTCGTCAATACGGCGAAGCGCACGCTGGTCGCGCAGCGCAGTTTTACGATTGAGAAGCCGGCGGCGAGTGCAGACGCGGAAGGCGGGGTGCGCGCGCTGGCGGCAGCGGGCGACGAACTGGTGAATTCGATCGTGGCCTGGACCGCGGCCGGCATTGCGCAGAGCGCGAAATAAACCAACGGAGCGGATGATGGCGGAAACGCTGTTCACGAAAATCATCAACCGGCAGATTCCGGCTGATATCGTTTACGAAGACGAGCATTGCTTCGCGATCAAGGACATCAATCCGCAGGCGCCGGTGCATCTGCTGCTGATTCCGAAAAAGCCGATCGACAGGCTGTCGAACGCGCGGGCTGAAGACCAGGCGCTGCTCGGCCACCTGATGCTGGCGGTCGGCAAAATCACGCGCGAGCTGAAGATTGAAAACGCCTTCCGGCTGGCGATCAACAACGGCGCCGACGCCGGACAGTCGGTGTTTCATCTGCATCTGCACATCCTGGCGGGCCGCCCGCTGCAGTGGCCGCCGGGCTGATTGCCCGCCACTGCAATGAACGCCGCGGCCGCTGAGTCAGGGCCGCGGGGGCTGCGGATCTATTTTTGCGTTTTGCTGTTGCGCACTTCGTAATCGGCGATGTCCACGCTTTCGCTGAAAGCGTTCGGGAACGCCATGCCCATCGTCAGCACGCACACAATCATGCGGCCGATGCGCGGCAGCGGATTGCTCTTGTGCGCGGATTGCGCGGTATCGAATGTGGCCTTGTTGTCTTCGGCTTTGCCCATGATGGTCTCCTGACAGCGCCGCACTGATCGCCGTGCGGCAACGCGAGTGCGGAGTATGGGGCGGCCTGCTTACGCGAGTCTTACGCGGTTTTGTGCCTTTAATAGACCCGATGCAGGGGCGGCTGGCCGTCCGCCACCACGCGCCGGATGTTGTCGCAGGCGACCTGAAACAGAAAGGTCGAGGCCTGGCGAGTGACGCCGGCGATGTGCGGCGTCAGCAGCAGGCGTTCGGCGGCTGCAGGCGGTGCCGTCAGCAGCGGATTGTCGGCGGCCGGCGGTTCGGTCGAAAACACATCGACTGCCGCGGCACCGAGTTTGCCAGCGGCAAGCTGCGCGACCAGTGCCGCTTCATCGACCACGCCGCCGCGCGAGGCGTTAACCAGAATCGCGTCTGCTTTCATCAGCGCAAGGCGTTTGGCGTCGAGCAGATTCTGCGTCGCCGGCAGCAGCGGCACATGCAGCGTGACGACATCGCAGGTCTTCAGCAGTTCATCGAGCGGCAGCAATTGTGCGCCGATCGCCTCGAGCGCGGCGGGGTCGCGCGGTGCGGGGTCGAAGCAGGCCACACGCGCGCCGTTGCGATGAAAGGCCTGCGCCACGGCGGTGCCGACGATGCCGGCGCCGACCACGCCGACCAGCAGGCCCTGCAGCCCGGCCAGATTGTCGGCGACCATGCGCGCGCGAAACGCGGCGTAATTGCCGGCCTTGATCTCGCGGTCGCTCCAGGCGAAGCGGCGCGTCAGCGTCGCTGCCGTGGTCACCGCGTATTCGGACACCGCGGCATTGCTGCCGCCGGGCACGTTGGCGACGGCGACACCGAGTTTTTTCAGTGCATTAGCAAACTTTTGTACTTGGGCAAGCAAGTCGGCGTAGGACACAACT
>CAZVDN010000056.1:9137-12950 GCA_964625665.1 uncultured Streptomyces sp.
CGGTGATCTGCACGAATTTCACCGTGCTGTTTTCAAACAGTGCCGGTGCGATTTTCGGGCCGACCGCGGGGATCAGCAGTGCGCGGGCTTCTTTCATCAGCGCCGGCAAGTCGGCAGCGTCGGGTGCGCGATAGGCGATGTTCAGTGTTTCGGGCGGCGTAACGCCGGCGCGTGTGAAATCGGCCTCGGGCCGCAGGCAAATGACATCGGTGGGCATGGGAAAACCTCGGTAGTTATTTATTTGCAGCGACGTCCTGCGTGCGCCTGGCGATTTCGGCGACCGGGAAAAAACACAGCAGCATCAGCGGTTCCTTGCCGGTGTTGCGCGTGACGTGTTTTTCGCCGGGCGTCACCAGCAGCGTATCGCCGGCCTTCACCGGAAAACTGCCGCTGTCGGCTTCCATGCAGCCTTCGCCGGACATGACGTAGATGCATTCCTCGAAGCCGTTGTGAAAATGCGGGCCGCGCAGCTTTTCACCGGGTTGCGGCACTGGAATCTCAACGAGCCGCAATGTGGCGGACAGCGAGCCTTTTTCGCCGGAAACGATTTCCAGCGATTTGCGGCCGGCGAGGCCGAGTTGTTTGGCCTGCGCCTGCGTGAGTACCTGTGTCATCAGCCGGCCACTTTCAGATGTTTGATTTCAGCGGTGCCGCCCTGCGCTTCGTCGAGCATCGCGCCGAGTTCGCCGGCTTCCTTGGCAATTGCGCTGGAAATGTCGTCGAGCATTTTCTGTGCTTTGGCGACGGTGGCTTTTTCCGGCGCGCCGTACCAGCCGGTTGCGCAGATGGTGCGGATGTCGGTAAGCACCGGCTGGTAGCTGCGCGTACGGCGCAGCTTGTCCCACTTGCGGCCGTGGCTGTGGTCCGACGAATAGTCGATGCGGTCGAGATGCACGAGGTCGGGGCGGAAGGCGAGCACCGCCAGCGCTTCGATTTCGCCGCCGTGCGTGAGACCGCCGCAGTCGTGGCCGTAGAGTTCGGCGGCGACATAGCAGGCCTGCACGACAATCACGCTCATGCCGGCTTCGCGGTGCAGCTTCTCCGAGGCGATCGCCAGCGACGGGATGTTGCCTTCGTGCCAGTTGAGGATCAGCAGGCGCTTGGCGCCGTGTTTGGCGGTCGATTCGCAGGTCTCGACGACCACGCGCTGATAAGTGTCGGTCGACAGCGTGATCGTGCCTTCGAAGGGCATGTGCATCGGTGTGACGCCGAACGGCGTCGACGGCAGCAGCAGGCCGTCCATGCGCAGCGCCACGGCGTGGCCGATGACCTGACTGGCATAGATGTCGGTGCCGGTCGGCAGATGCGGGCCGTGCTGTTCAACGCTGCCGGCGGGCAGGATGACCAGCGGATTTTTTTTCAGCTGCTGGGCGATCTCGGGTTGGGTGAGATCGATGAAATTGCGGGTCGGGAGCATGCGTTCTCCAGCTTGGTTCGGTGATTAGATGCGTGATTTGTGTTCGGCGATGATGTCGGCGATTTTCACCGCCTGGCCGTTGCGTTCCAGCGAGCGCAGCGCCGCGTAGACCACGGCGAGTGCGACGTTGCCGTTGTCGGCCGAGAGTTCCGCCGGCTTGTTGGCGGCGATGCTGTCGGCGAACATTTCGAGTTCGGCACGGAACATGTCGCTCTTCGCGATCTTCAACTCTTCGCGTTTGGCGTAGCCGTCCTTGCCGCGCTGGATGTAGAGCGTGGCCGATTCGTGGATCTTGTCCGGCGTGTCCCAGGTGCCGAAGTCGATTTCAAAGTGCATGAGCCCCTTCGAACCGAAGACGCGCACGCAATAGATGCCGGGCGAGGTCCAGCAGGAACCGACATAAGCGACTTTGCCGTCGGCGAATTTCAACAGCGTCATCGACTGGTCATCGACTTCGGCGCCGACCGGTGAGAGTTTCGAGGACATCGCGCTGACTTCGGCGATATCGCCACCGAGGTAATGCACGACGTCGAACTGGTGGATGGCCAATTGCGAGAGCGGGCCGCCGGGCGCCTTGTCTTTGTACCAGCGCCAGGTTTGCGGCGTCAGTTCGAGCGCGCGCTCGTTCGAGAAGTTCGCTTCGATGAAGGCAACGCGGCCGAGCTCGCCGGCATCGATGCGTTTTTTGATTTCACGCAGGCCCGCCATCAGGCGCGCGCTGTGGCCGACAGTGACCGAAACGCCGTATTCCTTTTCAAGTGCGGCGATCTTCAGGCCGTTTTCCAGCGTGTTGGCGATCGGCTTTTCGGTGTAGATGTGTTTTTTCGCCTTGGCGACCTGCAGCGCCACGGGCAGGTGCTGTTCGTTCGGCACGGTGAGGATGCAGCCCTGAATGTTCGGATCGGCGAGCATGGCTTCCATGCTGGCGACGGCCGGCACGCCGAATTCCTGGGCGAAGGCATTGCGTTTTTCTTCCGAACGGCTGAAGGCGGCGACGATCTTGATCTTGTCCGACTGTTTGGCGGCGCGGGTCAGGACCTTGGCCCAGCGGCCGAGGCCGATGATGCCGACGTTAACGGGCTTGCTCATGCAGAACTCCTGAGGGGAACGTTTTTAGAGGTTGCGGCGAAGGGCTGATCCGTAATATCGTATTACGGTCTTACCCCCTGGTCAAACGGAATTCCGGAAAATGGCTCTGGCGCCCCTCGAAATCCAGCGTACCGCCGCGCCGCTGCGCGCCCAGGTGCTCGAACGCCTGCGCGCCGCCATCATCGGCGGCCAGTTGGCGCCCGGCCAGCGGCTGATTGAACGCGAACTCACCGAAATGACCGGCGTGTCGCGCACCGTGGTGCGCGAAGTGCTGCGCCAGCTCGAATCCGAAGGCCTCGTTGCCATCATTCCGCACAAAGGGCCGGTGGTGCGCGAACTGTCGGCCGGTGAGGCGCGCGATCTTTATACGATCCGCGGCGCGCTCGAAGGCATTGCGGCGCGACTGTTTGTCGAACACGCCGGCGCCGAACAGCACCGCAAGCTTGCCGCGGCGCTTGAGGTGGTCGTCGACGCCTATCGCGACGGTGATGCGGAAAAAATCCTCACCACCAAAAACGATTTTTACGCCGTGCTGTTCGATGGCGCGGCCAGCGAAGTGTTGTCGGACATGCTGTCAACGCTGCACGCGCGCATCTGGCGCTGGCGCGCCCTGGGTCTCTCGCACCCGGCGCGTTCGGTGCAGCGCCCCGAAGAAAGCATCAAGGGCATGAAAGCCATCGTCGCTGCAATCAAACGGCGCGATGCGGCGGCGGCCGAACAGATCACGCGCGAGCAGGCCGCGCACGCCGCGGCCGAAGTGCTGCGGCTGGTCGAACCGCCGGCCGGCAAGGCCTCGGCCCGCGCCTGACAGGGGCCGCGCACCGCGCGGCTTTATCAATAATGCCGGCGGAACCGGCGAGGAGGCAGCATGGCGCGCATCAGTTACGTTGATCCGGCAAGCATCGATGACCCGCAGGCGCTGCAATGGCTCGAAGAAGCCGTTGCCGAAGGCCGCCCCGGCCCCGAGAACCAGGCGATCCGCGCGCACCAGCCCGATGTGATGCGCTCGTTCACGCTGACGCGCAAGATGCTCTTCGACGGCAAGGCCGGCGTGCTGGAACATGAGTTGAAGGAACTCACGCGCGCCTATATCGCACACACCATCGAATGCGGCTACTGAAGCAATCAGGGCTCCGCGCGGTCCGCGCGGGATGAAAACGATCGCATGGCCGAGCTGATGAATTACGCCAAGTCGGCGCGCTTCACGCCGCGCGAGAAACTCGCACTGCGTTACGCTGACGCCATCATGTACGACCCGCTGCAGGCCGACGATGCGATGTGGACCGAACTGCATGCGGAATTCTCGG
>CAZVDN010000056.1:12960-13731 GCA_964625665.1 uncultured Streptomyces sp.
CGAACTGGTCGAACTCGGTTACTGGATCGGCTTCACCTTCGGCGGCCAGCGCTGGCTGAAGACGCTGTCGACGAAGCAGGGCGAGTTTGCAGCGGCAATGCAGGCGAATGCGCTGAAGAGTGCGAAAGGCGGCTGAGTCTATGCGCCTGGTTTTCGCCGCTGTGTTGTTGGCAGGCCTGCTCGCCGGCTGCGCCGTCACGCAACGCGAATACCCGGAACTGGCGCCGCCGCGCGCCGTCGCCATCGAACCCTTGCGCGCGCAGCGTCCGCTGCTCGCACTGGTGCTTGGCGCCGGCGGCTCGCGCGGTTTTGCGCACGTCGGCGTCATCAAGGCGCTGGAAGCGGCGGGCATTGTGCCGGACATCGTGGTCGGCAGCAGCGCCGGCGCGGTTGTTGCGGCGCTCTACGCAGGCGGCAATGACGCGTCGCAGCTCGCGAAGCTGGCCCTCGAGGTTGAAGACAACGATCTGGTCGACATCACCTTTTTCGGGCCGGGCCGCGTGCGCGGCGAGGCATTGCAGAACTACGTCAACCGCGTGCTCGACAACCGCTCGATCGAACAGTTGCCGCGCGCTTTTGCCGTGGTGGCCACCGGACGTGCCGAAAAACGCATGACCGTGTTCAACCGCGGCAATGCAGGATTAGCGGTGCGCGCCTCGGCCAGTATCCCCGATGTTTTCTGGCCGGTGCTGATTGAAGGCGTCGAATACGTCGATGGCGGGCTGACCAGCCGCGTGCCGGTGGCCGTCGCGCGGCGCATGGGGGCTGATG
>CAZVDN010000057.1:0-5573 GCA_964625665.1 uncultured Streptomyces sp.
CCGAACTTGCGCAGGTAGGGCGCGAGGAACAGCGCCACCAGACAATAGCCGCCGGTCCATCCCATGACAAAGGCCAGGCCGTCGAAGCCGGACAGGTAAAGCGTGCCGGCCATGCCGATGAACGACGCTGCGCTCATCCAGTCGGCGCCGGTCGCCATGCCGTTGAAGAACGCCGGCACGCGGCGCCCCGCGACATAGTATTCGGACACCTCGGCGGTGCGGCTCATGATGCCGATGCCGGCATACAGGCCAATGGTGGCGAACATGAACCAGTAGCCGATCCAGGTGCGCGACATGCCGAGCTGCTCTGCGACCGCAAGCGCGAGCAGGAAAACGATAAAGCCCCCGGTGTACCAGGTGTAGTACTTTTTCAGCTGGCTCTTGAAAGAGACATGCGAGAAATTGGCGCTCATTCGAGATCTCCTTCGTCAACACCGTATTCTTTATCGAGCTTTTGCATGAAGCGCGCGTAGACGCCGATGATGACCACATAGATCACCAGCGAGCCCTGTGCGGACATGTAAAAACCGAGGGGGAACCCGAAGAAAGTAATCGCGTTGAGTTCGCGCGCGTACCAGGCTTCGACGAAGGTGGCAATGAACCAGATCAGCAATAAAACAGCAGTTACGACCAGATTCCTGCGCCAGTACTCGTGGTGCTTTTCGGTTAACGCCATGGGTCTCCTCCCTGAAGTTGAATCGAACTTAACGGCTTAGGCTGTGCATCACATTGTGTGCGGCCTATTACTTTTTGTTATTTCATTATAAGTGAAATTTGCCACACTGCACGCATTGCCTTGCATGCTGCCGAGGTGCCGATAAATACCATACAAAACAACAATTTACATCTTCGTAACTGCTGGATTACCCGGCGGGTCCGGTCAGAGCTTGTAATCCAGCGCGAGCCGACGCTGCAGGTCTCGGGCAAGGCGCAGGGCCTCTTTGAGGATGCGTTTTTCAAGCGCGTTGAGTTCGGCGGGATTGACGAAATTGTCCATGGTTTCGCCCGCGGAGAACTGCGCTTGCTGGTGGCGCAACCGCAGCACCTGGACGAATTCGAAGGCTTCGCGCCAGGCCTGCGCTTCGCCGGCGGAAATTTTCTGGCGTGCGGCGAATTCGCCCAGCCGCGATGCGGTATTTGTCGCAGTGACGCCGTGCGCAAGACTGTAGATGCGTGCAGCATCGACAAACAGAGTGGCGCCGTTGGTTTTCAGGTCGAGCATGTTGCGGTGTGCGTCGTCACTGGCGGTGACAAAATCCTGCAGCCAGCCCAGCGGCGCCTGATTGCGCAGTGCATTGGCAGCCATCTGGTGCAGAAAGCGTGCATTTTTCGCCGTGCGCTCCAGCAGCCAGGCGCGCAATCCGGTGGCCAGCCCGTGTTCACCGTGCAGACTGCGGAAGTCGAAGAATATCGAAGCGTTCAGCAAAGCCTGGGGATTGCCGCTGCCGATCCAGGCCTCGAATTGGGCCTGCCATTCGGCAACGCTCAGGCACCACTGCGGATTGCCGGCCATGACGCCGCCTTTGCACAAAGGAAATCCGCAGCGCGCGAGTGCATCGTTGACGCGCCGGGCGAATGGCAGCAGGCGTGCGCGCAGTGCGGCGGGGTCGCCGTTTGCAGAGAAAATAATGCCGTTGTCCTGGTCGGTGCTGAGCGTCTGCTCGAACCGTCCTTCGCTGCCCAGCGCAAGCCAGCAGATGCGCACGTCACCGAGCCCTGCGGCCTGCAATTCCAGATCGATCACCCGCATGGTGAGCAGGTCGTTCAGCGTGGCGATCTGGTAGGTCAGCTGACCGGCACCGGTACCCTGTTGCAGCATGCCGCTGGCCAGTCGCCGGATGTCGGCCGCCAGCAGTTCCAGAACCGCGACCGATTCGGCGCCGCGCAGCGCGTGCGCAAGCTGATGCATCGACAGCCGCTGCAGCTGAAACAAATCCTTTTCTGAAACGATGCCGGCGAGTCTGCCGCCGTCGACCACCAGCACGTGGCGGATTCCGCGCGTCACCATCGCAAGCGCGGCTTCGTAAGCGGAGGCGTCCGGCGGCAGGCTGAACACGTCCCGGGTCATGACGGTCGAAACCGGATCGTCAAGACTGCGCGCCGGCAACGCCACGCGCACCAGCACATCGCGGAGAGTGAAGATGCCGACGGGCGCGCCGCCAGCATCTGCCACGATCAGCGAGCCGATTTTGTGCTCGTTCATCAGCGCCAGCGCGGTGTGCAGCGTTGCGCCGGGCAGACAGCTCACGGGCGCGCGCTGCACGATGCCCGACAGCGGGCTGGCCATGGAATGCTGCGGCAGCAGGTCGAAGCGGGATTCGTGCATGGCGGTTCTCAGTAGCGGACGCGCGCGTAGGCGGTGCGTTGTGAAGCGTCGCTTGCCTGGCGCAGGGTGGTGATGCCTGCGGCGGCCAGCAGCGGCAGGAGGCGCAGGAAAATTTCGCCCGTGACGATGGCGTCGCCAAGCGCCGTGTGGCGACCGACGATATTGATGCCGAGGCGCGCTGCGATCGCTTCCATGTTGTGGACCTCCTGGTGCGGATGCGCGATTGCAGAGAGCATCAGCGTGTCCAGCACCGGCTGTTCAAAACGCAGTCCGGTTGCGGACTCCTTGAGTTGCAGAAAGCGCATGTCAAAGGCGGCGTTGTGCGCGACCAGCACCGTGCCGGCGCAGAAGGCGTGAAAACGCGGCAACACGCGCGTGATATCGGGCTGTCCGGCGAGCATGGATTGTTCGATGCCGTGGATGCGCACCGACGCCGGCGGCAGCGTCCGCCGCGGATCGATCAGCTGGTCGAATATCTCGCCATGCAGCAGTTTGCCGTTGACGATGCGGATGGCGCCAATTGAAATGATTTCGTCGCCATCGGCCGGCTGCAGGCCAGTGGTTTCGGTGTCGAACACGGTGTAGCTCAATTCGTCGAGCGGGCAGTCGTCGAGAGCCGCGTCATGCATGCGTTTGCCGAAGAGATCGAAATCATAGAATGCGGGCCGGCTGGGCGACGCCAGCAATGCGAGCGGGCTGCGCGCCGTTTCCTTGGCGTTGGCGGTCGCGTCCGCTTCCTGCCGGTGCTCGAAGGTAAGCACGTAACCGGAAATGCGCGTGTTGCCGGCCAACGCCGTGTCCGCGTGCCGGTGCATGGCGTCGCCGCCGGCGGCTGCCACCGGCGCAAGCAGAACGCGCACCACGGTCTGGTCAGCGAGCGTCGCGTCAAAACCCGCCACCGGGTTGACCTCGCCGCGCCCGAGGCGTGCGGCAACCTGCTCCAGCGCCCGTACCAGCGCATCGCGGTCGATGAGTCCGAACAGCGACCGTCCGAGGCCGACCCCTGCGCCCGGCGCGGAATCGGGCGGTGCCAGCAGAATGCGCGCGCGGCGGTTGTGCAGCAGTATGCGACCCTCGATATTGCATACGATTACGCCCTGGGCCAGCTCTTCCATCAGTGCCGCGAGCCGGTTTTTTTCTTCCACCAGATCGGCGCGCGCCGAAGCGATCCGCAACTCGACGCTTTCCTTCGCATCCGCCAGTTCCGTCGCGAGCCGGTTGATTTCGGCAGCGAGCCGGGCGAGCGCGCCATCGCCCTCGATTTTCAGGCGGTGCGCCGGGTTGGCGTGCGTGATGATGCGGGTTTCTTCGGCGAGACGGCGTGGCGCAATCACAAAGCGGGAAAACAGCGCGGCAACTGCCGTCGAGATCAGGGCGATGACGAAAACGACGGCGATGACAGCAAGTTCGAGGCGGCCCAATACGGCTGCGGCGAAGGCATCGCGCTGCGCGCCTTCCAGTCCGGCCCATACTGCACAGAAAGCCAAGGCGACGCCACCGGCGAATACCGCCGCGACGCAGCCCAGGGTTAACGCCAGCATAGGAACGGGCTTCATGGTGTGGGCACACTCTAACAATACCGGCGGCCGTCCGTCACGCCGAATCGGAAAATCTTATTTGAATTTCTGGTCGAGAAATTGGCGTACGCGCCCAGTCAGCGCCGTTTCGCTGCCGGCGAAATAGTGGTCAGCACCCGGCACTTCGATTTGGGCCGAGCCCCTGAGTTTGGCCAGCACCGCGGCGCGCGCATCGGCGTTTTTCAGCACCTGGGGAAAATCGCGTTCGCCGTAGATATCGAGGATCGGCAGGTTGAAACGGGCCGCATCGACGAAGGTGCCGCTGCTGATGCCGATGGCCACCCACGCGGCGACGCCGTGTGCGCCCTGCGCGGCGAGAAAATGATTGCTCATGCGCGACCCCATGCTGTGCGAAACCAGCGCGATCCGGGTGTGGCCTTTTGTTTTGAGGAAAGCGACGGCCGCGGCAAGGCGTTCGGCGGCATCGTTGAACAGCGCCGGGTAGTCCTCGCCCTTGGCGTCGGCGGCAAGCACCGGCATCTGTACCGACAGCGTCGTATAGCCGGCGTCCGGCAGATCGCTGCGCAGTGCACCGATCAGCGCCCAGTCCGGATGAATGCCGAGGCCGTGCACGACGATGACCGCCGCGCGCGACGGCTTTGCTTCAGTGTAGAGCGCGAGGAACCGATGTCCGCCCGGTTGAGCGATGTAAACAGGGTCACCGACCACCAGCGTGGGTGTGATTTCGTCGGCCCAGCGCTTTTCGCGCGCGTAATCGGGGGCTGCGATGGCTGCGCAGGCGCACAGCGCCCAACACCAGATCGCGACGCGGACAAACCGGTGGAAGGCCGTCATTCAGCGCCCCTTGAATTGCGGCTTGGTCTTGGCGAGAAACGCGGCAACGCCGGTCCGGTAATCCTCGGTGCCGAAACAGGCGAAGCCTTCATTCCATTCTTCGGCCGAAACCTGCGGTATGGGGTTGAGGCGCTCGATGTATTGTTTGTGCCAGCGCGCTACCAGCGGCGCACCGGCGGCGATGCGCGCCGCCATGGCATAAGCTTCACTTTCCACGTCGGCGTCGGCGACGACGCGGTTGACCAGTTTCTTCGCCAGCGCTTCCTGGGCGCTGAAGACGCGGCCCTCGAGCAGAATTTCAAGCACGACGGCGCGACCGGCCACCGCCAGCACGCCCTGCAATTCGCCGTAACCCATGGTCAGGCCGAGGTTCTTGATCGGCACGCCGAAGCGGCTCGATTCGCCGCAGATCCGCAGGTCGCACATTGCAGCAATTTCGAGTCCGCCGCCGACACAGGCGCCCTTGATCATGGCGATCACCGGATGGCGGCAACGCGCCACCGACTGCATGGCGTCGTGGATCAGCGCGCCATAGCGGGCGGCCTGATCAATGTCGGCGCGTTCGGTGGCAAATTCCGCGATGTCGGCGCCGGCCGCGAAGGCCCCGTCGCCGGCGCCGCGCAATACCACGCAACGCAGCGTTTCATCGGCCGACAGTGCGCGCATCGTCGCACCCAGGCCCTCCCACATCGCGCGGTCGAGCGCGTTGAGTTTGCCGGGATTGGACAGCGTGACGGTGGCGATGTCGCCCGCGCGTTCGACGATGATGCCGGAGGCCATGACGAAATCTAATCGAGCTGCACGTTCGCCGCTTTGACCAGCTTGGTGTATTTGACGATCTCGGTTTTGACGAAGGCGTCGAACGATTCGGCAGT
>CAZVDN010000057.1:5583-13624 GCA_964625665.1 uncultured Streptomyces sp.
ATCCCCTACTCGGCGTGTCCGGCCGTGCCGCCGCCGATTTCGGTGCCGACGTCGGCGAGGCGCGTGCGCACTGCCGGATCCGCCAGCGCTGTGTTGAGATCGGCGTTGATCTTGTTGACGACGTCGCGCGGCGTGGCGGCCGGCGCAACGACGCCGTACCAGTTCGTCATTTCAAACCCCTTGAGTCCGGTCTCGACGAAGGTCGGCACGTCCGGCAGCTGTTCGGCGCGTTTCGGCGTGGTGACCGCCAGCGCGCGCAGGCGGTTGCCGCGGATGTGGTCGAGCACCGGCGGCATGGTGTCGAAATTCATCTGCACCTGGCCGGCGACCAGATCAACGATGGCTTGGCCGCTGCCTTTGTAGGGCACGTGGATGATTTTGGTGCCGGTGATCGTCATGAACATTTCCAGCGCCAGATGCTGGGTGCTGCCGGTGCCGGAGGACGCGCAGGTCAGCTCCCCGGCACGCGACTTGGCCAGCGCGATCAGGTCTTTCACGGTTTTCGTCGGCAGTGACGGGTGCACGGTCAGCACATTGGGTACGTAACCGACATAGGTCACCGAGGCGAAATCTTTCACCGCGTCGTAAGGCAGCTTCTTGAACAGCGTCGGCGCGATGGCGTTTGAATTCACATGGCCCATCAGCAGCGTGTAGCCGTCGGGCGCTGATTTGGCGACGAAGTCGGCAGCAATGGTGCCGGTGGCGCCGGCGCGGTTTTCGACCACCACCTGCTGGCCCCACCATTCCGACAGTTTCTGCGCCAGCACGCGCGCCACGATGTCGGTGCCGCCGCCCGGTGCGAAGCCGACCATCAGGCGGATGGGTTTCGCCGGCCAGGTTTGCGCCAGCGACGGTGTTGCCGCCACAGCCAGGATTGCCGCTAACAGCCATTTGCAATGACGCATGGTGGTCCTCACAGAGTTTTGTTTTTGGGGAACGCCGCGTGCGGCAGTCGTTACCGCTCAGGCGGCGTTGCGTTTCGGTTCGGCGCGTTGTTTGCCGGCTGCCGTCAGATAATCCATTGCCGCAGCGACGCCGCCTTTTTTATGCGGCACACCGGCCAGTTCAAGGCCCATCTCGACGCCGGCGAGCGTGCCCATCAGCGTCAGGTCGTTGAAATCGCCAAGATGGCCGATGCGGAACACCTTGCCGGCGATCTTGCCCAGCCCGCTGCCGAGCGACATATTGAAGTGGTCGAGCACGACTTTGCGGAAGGCCGCTTCGTCATGGCCTGCCGGCATCAGCACCGCAGTCAGAGCGCTCGAATACTCCGCTGGTTCGAGGCAGAGAATTTCCAGGCCCCAGGCGCGTACCGCGCGGCGCGTTGCTTCGCCGTGGCGGTCGTGGCGCGCGAACACATTGGCGAGGCCTTCTTCCTGCAGCATGGCGAGCGCTTCGCGCAGGCCGTAGAGCAGATTGGTCGAGGGCGTATAGGGAAAGAAACCGTTTTTATTGGGGCCGAGCATGTCTTCCCAGCTCCAGTACGATTTCGGCAGTTTCGAATTTTTCGCCGCCGCGAGCGCCTTCTCGCTGACGGCGTTGAACGACAGGCCCGGCGGCAGCATCAGGCCTTTCTGCGAACCGGCGACTGTAACGTCGACGCCCCATTCATCGTGACGATATTCGATCGAACCGAGCGACGAAATCGTATCGACCATCAGCAGCGCCGGATGGCCGGCGCGGTCGATCGCTTTGCGCACTTCGGCAATGCGCGAGGTGACCGCGGTCGAAGTTTCGTTGTGCACCACGCAGACGGCTTTGACGGCGTGTGCCTTGTCTTCTTTCAGTTTCGCCTCGACGGCGGCGGCATCGACGCCGTGGCGCCAGTCGCCGGGAATGAACTCGGGCGCGAGGCCGAGCTTCTTCGCCATGTTCTGCCACAGCGTGGCGAACTGGCCGGTTTCGCACATCAATACGCGGTCGCCCGCCGACAGCGTGTTGACCAGCGCGGCTTCCCACGCGCCGGTACCCGACGCCGGGAATATGATCACCGGCGATTTGGTCTGAAACACGGCTTTCATGCCGTGCAGCACATCCTGGCCGAGTTTCTGGAATTCGGGACCGCGATGATCGATGGTGGCGTTGTCGATCGCGCGCAGAATGCGATCGGGCACATTGGTCGGGCCGGGAATTTGCAGGAAATGACGTCCGCTGATGCCGGCCATGTTGACCTCGTGGGGGAAGAAAAGAGTGAGGCAGAATAGTTAAGTTGCACAGGGGCGTCAACCCGCGAATAATTGCGGCTGTTTTGCTGCACCGCACCCGCAAAATAATCATTCAACGAGGGTTTTCAATGGCGATCAGTGCGCCACTGACTTTTCATCCGCGCACCGGCGACAGCCGTCTGGCGACGCGCCTCAAGCGCGAAACCGGATGCGACGTGCTGTTCGATGCAGCATCACGCGGGCGCTATTCGACCGATGCGTCGATCTACCAGATCGAACCGGTGGGCGTGGTGGTGCCGAAAAGCGAACGCGATGCGCAGATCGCGCTGCAGATCGCGCTCGATGAGGGCGTGCCGGTATTGCCGCGCGGCGGCGGCACTTCGCAATGCGGGCAGACGGTCGGTGCGGCGCTGGTCATCGACAACAGCAAATATCTCAACCGCATACTCGATTTCGACAAGGCGGCGCGCACGGTCTGCGTGCAGCCGGGCGTGGTGCTCGATCATTTGAACGCATGGCTGAAGCCGCACGGCCTCTGGTATCCGGTCGATGTGTCGACCAGCGCGCAGGCCACCATCGGCGGCATGGCCGGCAACAACAGCTGCGGCTCGCGCTCGATCCGCTACGGCAACATGGTGCACAACGTGCGCGCGATCGACGCGGTGATGGCCGACGGCGCTGAATATACCTTCGGCGCGACGCCGGCGGATTTGTCCACGCTGGATGCGCCGGCCGGTTACCGCGAGCTTGTGCAGAAGCTGCGCGCGATTGCCGCGCGCGAGGCGGCCGAAATCGAAGCGCGTTATCCCAAGGTGCTGCGCCGCGTCGGCGGCTACAACCTCGATTCAGTCGCCGCTACCGCCTTCAATATGTCGCATTTGCTGGTCGGCTCCGAAGGCACGCTCGCCTATTCGAAACGCATCCATCTGAACCTCTCGCCGCTGCCGGCACACAAGACGCTGGGCATCTGCCACTTCCCGACTTTCTACAGTTCGATGGAGGCGCCGCAGCACATCGTCAAACTCGATCCCGCGGCGGTTGAACTCGTCGACCGCACGATGATCGGCCTTGCGCGCGACAACCCGGCGTTCCGGCCGATCGTCGATCAATGCGTCAAGGGCGATCCCGATGCCATCCTGCTGGTTGAATTTGCCGGCGAAGACAAAGCCGAGCAGTTGGCCAAGCTCAAACAGCTCGTCGAACTGATGGGCGAACTTGGGCTGCCCGGCAGCGTGGTCGAAATCACCGATCCCAATCTGCAGCGCGATTTCTGGGAAGTGCGCAAGGCCGGGCTCAACATCATGATGTCGATGAAGGGCGACGGCAAACCGGTGTCTTTCATCGAAGACTGCGCGGTGCCGCTCGAACATCTGGCCGCCTACACCGATCGTCTGACGCGCGTGTTTGAAAAACACGGCACGCGCGGCACCTGGTACGCGCATGCCTCGGTCGGCACCTTGCACGTGCGCCCGATATTGAACATGCGCGCCGACGGCGCGATCAAGATGCGCGCGATTGCCGAAGAGGCGGCGGCGATGGTGCGCGAATACAAGGGCGCTTATTCCGGCGAACACGGCGACGGGCTGGTGCGTTCGGAATGGATTGCGCCGATGTTCGGCCCGCGGATTACCGCGGCCTTCGAAGAGATCAAGGACCTGTTTGATCCGGCCGGCCTGCTCAATCCGGGCAAGATCGTGCGGCCGTCGAAAATGGACGAGCGCACGCTGTTCCGTTATCCGCCGGGTTATGCGACGCCGAACCTCGTCACCGCGCTCGACTGGTCCGAGCACGAAGGCGACACGGCTCCCAAGGGGCAGGGCTTCGCCAAGTCGGTCGAGATGTGCAATAACAACGGGCATTGCCGCAAGTTCGACGCCGGCACCATGTGCCCGTCGTTCCGCGCCACCGGCGAAGAGCAGCATCTGACGCGCGGGCGCGCCAATACCTTGCGGCTGGCGTTGTCGGGCCAGCTGGGGACCCAGGGCCTGGCCTCCGACGATGTGCGCGCCGCACTGGACCTCTGCGTGTCGTGCAAGGGCTGCAAGCGCGAATGCCCGACCGGCGTCGACATGGCGAAGATGAAAATCGAAGTCCTGCACCAGTATTTGCAGAGCCATCCGCTGACGTTGAAAGACCGCCTGATTGCCTTTTTGCCGCGTTACGCGCCGTGGGCCGCGCGGCTGGCGCCGCTGATGAACTGGCGCGATGCGGTGCCCGGCCTCTCCTGGCTGTCGGAGAAGCTGCTCGGCCTGTCGGCGCGGCGTTCGCTGCCGCAGTGGACGGGTGACACCTTCTTCGCGCGCCCCGGCAGCACGCAGGGCGGCGGCACGATCAACGGCGAAGTGGTGCTGCTGGTCGATACCTTCAACAATTATTTTGAATCCGACAACGCGCGCGCCGCGCTCGCCGTGCTGCGCGCCGCCGGTTATCTGGTGCATCTGCCGCGCGCCATCGATGAGGCGCGGCCGCTCTGTTGCGGGCGCACTTTTCTTGCCGCGGGCCTGGTTGATGAAGCGCGGGCCGAAGCGCGGCGCATGATTGAAACGCTGAAGCCGTTTGTCGAACGCGGCGTGCCGGTCATCGGCCTCGAGCCGTCCTGTCTGTTCGGCCTGCGCGATGAGTTTCTGTCGATGCTGCCCGGCACGGATTCCGCGGCACTGGCCATGCGGGCCATGCTGTTCGAGGAATTCATCGCCGGCGAAGCAGCCGCCGGACGCCTGAAACTGAAGCTCAAGGCATTGCCGCAGAAAAAAGCGCTGCTGCACGGCCATTGCCATCAGAAAGCCTTCGATGCGATGCCGGCGGTGCAAAAGGCGCTGAAGCTGGTGCCTGATCTGGCGGTCGAGGTCGTCACCTCGAGCTGCTGCGGCATGGCCGGCGCCTTCGGTTACGAGGCGGCGCATTACGATGTGTCGATGAAAATGGCCGAGGCCAGCCTGTTGCCGGCGGTGCGCAAGGCCGATGCCGATACGCTGATCGTCGCCGACGGCACGAGTTGCCGGCATCAGATTCACGATGGCGCGCAACGCGAAGCGGTGCACGTGGCGCGCGTGCTGGCCGCGGCGCTTGATGGCACGGCGTAAGGGCAACGCTTGACAGTCCAGCAGGCAGTCAATAGCCTGCGCAAACCATAAAACGAAAGCCGCGCCGATGAGCGCAGTTCTGCAAACCGCCGGAGGAGCCGGCACTGTGCAATCCGCGTCGGCGGCCGGCTGGCTGCTCGAAGTCGAGGACCTGCACGTTCATTTCGTCACCTCGCGCGGCGTGGTGCGCGCGGTCGAGGGCATTTCCTATCAGGTGCGCGCCGGCGAAGTCGTCGCGCTGGTCGGGGAATCCGGTTGCGGCAAATCGGTGTCGTCGCTGGCCATCATGCAATTGCTCGCCAAACCGGCCGGCCGCATCGTCCACGGCCGCATTCTGTTTCAGGGCCGCGATCTGCTGAAACTATCTGGCGACGAGATGCGCGCCATTCGCGGCCGCGAAATCGCCATGATCTTCCAGGAGCCGATGACTTCGCTCAACCCGGTGTTGACGGTCGGCTTCCAGATCATGGAGCCGATGATCATCCACCTCGGCATGGACGAAACCGCGGCGCGGGCGCGCGCGCTGGAACTGTTGCAGCGCGTCGGCATTCCCGATCCGGAGCGCCGGCTCGACCAGTATCCGCACCAGTTCTCCGGCGGCATGCGCCAGCGCGCGATGATCGCCATCGGCCTTGCCTGCAATCCGAAGCTGCTGATTGCCGACGAGCCGACCACTGCGCTCGACGTCACCATCCAGGCGCAGATTCTGCAATTGATGAAAGACCTGTCGCGCGAGCTTGGCATCGCGCTGGTCGTCATCACGCACAATCTCGGCGTGGTGGCGCGTTACGCCGACCGCGTCAACGTCATGTATTCGGCGCGCATCGCCGAGCAGGGCACGGCCGAAGGCATTTTCGAAAAGCCGCTGCATCCGTATACCGCCGGGCTGCTGCGCTCGGTGCCGCGGCTCGATCGTCCGCGCGGCAAGCGCCTTGAAACCATCGACGGCATGCCGCCGAGCCTGCTCGATGCCCCCGAGGGTTGTCGTTTTGCGGCGCGCTGCCCGGCGCGCATCGATGCCTGCGTGAATGCCGCGCCGCCGTTGGTTGAAGTCACGCCCCAGCACTGGTCGGCCTGTGTGCGCAGCGTGCAGATGTCCAAGGTCGGTCCGGCCGGGCTCGGTTTGCAGAGCGCAAACCCGCAGCCGCCCGAGGCGAAGCGGTTGCCCGAGGGTGAGCCCTTGCTCAAAGTACACGATCTCCGTACGTACTTCGAAGTCGCCGCCGGCATGAAGCTGCTCAAGCCGACGCACATTGAAGTGCGCGCGGTCGATGGCCTCTCGTTTACCATCCGCCGCGGCGAAACCGTCGGCCTGGTCGGCGAATCGGGTTGCGGCAAAACCACGGTCGGCCGCACGTTGCTGCGGCTAGAAGATCCGACGTCGGGTGAAATCATTTTCGACGGCAGCAACGTCACGCGCGCCGACGGCGAAGCGCTCAAGCGCTACCGCCGCCAGGTGCAGGTGATTTTTCAGGACCCCTACAGCTCGCTCAATCCGCGCATGACGATCGGCCAGATCATCGCCGAGCCGATGCTGGTCTACAAACTGCAGCCGGACCGCAAGGCCGCCGACCGCAAGGTGCGCGAACTGCTCACGCAGGTCGGCCTCTTCGATTACATGGCCGAGCGTTATCCGCATGAACTGTCGGGCGGCCAGCGTCAGCGGGTCGGCATCGCGCGCGCGCTGGCCATGCAGCCTTCGGTCATCATCTGCGACGAGCCGGTGTCGGCACTCGACGTCTCGATCCAGGCGCAGATCATCAATCTGCTCGAAGACCTGCAGCGTGAATTCGGCCTGACCTATTTGTTCATTGCGCACGACCTCGCGGTGGTGCGTCATATTTCAGACCGCATCATCGTCATGTATCTCGGCAAAGTGATGGAGATTGCCGAGCGGGACGCGCTTTACAGTGAACCATTGCATCCCTACACTAAAGCGCTGCTCGATGCGGTGCCGATTCCCGACCCGGCGCTCGAAGCGGCGCGCGTCACAAAGGTGCTGGGCGGCGAAGTGCCCAGTCCGCTCAATCCGCCGCGCGGTTGCGTGTTTCACACCCGCTGTCCGCTGGCGGGGCCCGAATGCAAAATTGCAGTGCCCGAATTGCGTGAAGTGCGCCCCGGCCATTTCGCCGCGTGCGTCAAAATATAACGCCGGAAAAATTCTGGAGGAGATTTCAAGATGAAAACGTTGCGCATACTCGCCGGCCTTGTGCTGGCCCTGGCATCGACCGGCGTCTGGGCGGCAGCTGCGCCGGTGGACGGCGGAGTACTCAAATTCGCGGTCGGTGCCGAACCGCCGAACTATGATTGCCATGCGCAAACATCGTTCGCCTTCATCCACCCGGTGCGTCCGCATTACTCGACGCTGCTCAAATTCGACGCCGCCAACTATCCGAAGATCGTCGGCGATCTGGCCGAATCGTGGACAGTGGCGAAAGACGGGCTGGCCTACACCTTCAAATTGCGCAAGGGCGTCAAATTCCACGACGGCTCGACGTTTTCGTCTGAAGACATCAAGGCGACCTATGAGCGCATCCGCAAGCCGCCGCCCGGCGTGCTGTCGGTGCGCGAAGAAGGCTATGCGGACATTTCGCTGATCGAGACGCCCGATCCGCAAACGGTGGTGTTCCGCCTCAAGAAGCCCAATGCATCGATGCTGGCCAATTTCGCCAGCCCCTGGGACTGCGTCTACAGCGCGGCCAAACTCAAGCAGGACCCGCGGTTTCCCGAGCGCAACGTCATGGGCACCGGCCCGTTCACCTTCGGCGAACATGTCGCCGGCTCGCACTGGAC
>CAZVDN010000058.1:0-4230 GCA_964625665.1 uncultured Streptomyces sp.
GGCGTTGATCCGCAGGTCTACGGCATCGGCATCAAGGAACTGTGGGAGATCAAACCAGAGAAGCACCAGATGGGCCTGGTCATCCACACGGCCGGCTGGCCGCTCGACAGTTCGACCTACGGCGGATCGTTCCTCTACCACATGGAAAACAATCTGGTCGCCGTCGGCTACGTGGTCGGGCTCGCCTACAGCAATCCCTATCTCAGCCCCTACGAAGAGTTCCAGCGTTACAAAACGCATCCGGACATCCGCACTTTTTTTGAAGGTGGCAAACGCATTTCCTACGGCGCCCGCGCGATATCCGCCGGCGGCCTGCAATCGATTCCGAAACTGGTATTTCCGGGCGGCTGCCTGATCGGCGATGACGCGGGCTTCCTCAATGCCTCGCGCATCAAGGGCAGCCATTGCGCCATCAAGTCCGGCATGATGGCCGCCGAATCGGCGTTCGACGCACTCAAGGCCAGCCGCACCGCCGATGAATTGACCAGCTATCCGGAGGCCTTCCGCTCCAGCTGGCTTTACGACGAACTGCACCGCGCGCGCAATTTCAAACCGTGGATGGCCAAGGGCCTCTACACCGGCACGCTGATGGTCGGCATCGACCAGGTGCTGTTCGGCGGCAAGGCGCCGTGGACCCTGCATCACCAGCATGCCGACAACGAAACGCTGGTGCGCAAAACCGAAGCACAACCGATTGAATATCCGAAAGCCGACGGCACACTGACCTTCGACCGCCTTTCCTCGGTGTTTCTGTCGGGCACCAATCACGAAGAAAACCAGCCCGCCCACCTGACGCTGAAAGACGCTTCAGTGCCGGTCAACGTCAATCTCGAACTCTACGACGCCCCCGAACAGCGCTACTGCCCGGCCGGCGTCTACGAGATCGTGCGCAATGACGACGGCAGCAATCCGCGCCTGCAAATCAATGCGCAGAACTGCGTGCACTGCAAGACCTGCGATATCAAGGACCCGACGCAGAACATCGTCTGGGTGACGCCGGAAGGCGGCGGCGGGCCGAACTACTCGAACATGTGATTCGCGGCGCGAACTGAAATCCCTGAAGAACCGTAGCGAGCAGATCGAGGCGCGAGGAGACGCGCAGCGAGAGACGAGACATAACGCCAGTCAGGCGAGGATCGAGCGAGCACGCGACGAAGCGAATCGATCGCGCAGCAGGTTATTCAGGGATTTCAGCGGCCCTTGCCGAGCATCGCGTCGCGCAGACGACCGTCCACCGGCTTGTTGCCGATCCAGATATGCAACAGTGCGCTGAAAAAATCGGCGCCGGGAATGGTGAGTTTTTCTTCGCCGTTGACGGTAATGCGCGTGCCGACCTCGGGCAGATAATCCAGCTGCACCGCGCCGCCCTTGCCGAGCGTCTTGATCGTGCTCATCATGTTGTTGAGGTCACGGATGCGCTTCTCGACCAGCGCCAGTTCGTGCGGCGAGAGGTTGACGGCCAGCGCGTTGTTCACCGACGACACCAGATCCTGCGCCGTCACCTCATTGGCCAGGATGTGCATGGTCACGCGTTTGGCGCCGGTGTCCGCAAACACCGCTTCGCTGTCGGATTTCTTCGACTGCAGATAAAGACTGCCGACATAGACTTTGACGAAGGCCAGCTTGTGACGGACGCCTGCGCCGTTGAGCACCAGCGTCGGCCCGCCCTTGCTGATTTCGATTTTGTCGTCCAGCTTGACGCCTTCGATCTCGAGCGCATATGCAGCCGGCGCCGCAAACAAAACGGCGCACAGCGTCGCCAGAACAAATTTCAACGTCATGTGAAATACCGGGCGATTATTCATGCCCGCGATTTTACAGGGATTCGAACACGCCGGCAGCCCCCATGCCGGTGCCGATGCACATGGTCACCATGCCGTAACGCAATTTGCGCCGGCGCATGCCGTGCAGCACGGTTGCGGTGCGCACCGCGCCCGTCGCACCCAAAGGGTGCCCCAGCGCGATAGCCCCCCCCAGCGGGTTGACCTTGGCCGCATCCAGTCCGAGGTCCTTGATCACCGCCAGCGACTGCGCGGCAAAAGCCTCGTTCAGCTCGATCCAGTCCAGATCCTCGATTTTCAGCCCGGTTTGGCGCAAGACCTTCGGAATTGCCTTGACCGGCCCGATGCCCATGATTTCGGGCGGCACGCCGGCCACTGCATAACCGAGAAAGCGCCCCAGCGGGCTCAGATTGAAGCGTTTCATCGCCGCTTCGCTCATCAGCACCACCGCACCGGCGCCGTCCGACATCTGCGAGCTGTTGCCCGCCGTGACCGAACCTTTGGCGGCAAACACCGGCTTCAGTTTCGACAGCCCCTCGACGGACGTGTCCCGGCGCGGCCCCTCGTCGGCAATAGCCTTGCGGCGCCGTTCAGCGATTTCGCGCGTCACCAGATCCGGCACGCGCTCGACCACCTCGTAGGGCGTGATTTCGGCATTGAATTCACCGGCGTCGGCGGCCTGCAAGGCACGGCGATGGCTCTCCGCGGCAAATAAGTCCTGCCGCTCGCGGCTGATGCTCCATTGCTGTGCGACCTTTTCGGCGGTGATGCCCATGCCATAACCGATGGCGAGGTTTTCATCTCGGCTGAAAATCGCCGGACTGAATGACGGCTTGTTGCCGCCCATCGGGATCATGCTCATGCTTTCAGTGCCCGCGGCGATCATGACGTCGGCCTCGCCCAACCGGATGCGGTCGGCGGCCAGCGCCACCGCCTGCACGCCGGACGAACAGAACCGGTTGATGGTCATGCCCGACACCGAATTGGGCAGCCCGGCCAGCAGCAGCGCAACCCGCGCCACGTTCATGCCCTGCTCGGCCTCCGGCATCGCGCAGCCGACGATGACATCATCAATCGTCAAAGGATCGAGGCCCGGGCACTGGTTCAGCGCCGCTTTCAGCACGTGAGCCAGCAGATCATCCGGACGCACATTCCTGAACATGCCGCGCGGCGCCTTGCCGACCGGCGAACGCGTTGCGGCAACGATGTAGGCGTCTTGCACTTGTCTGGTCATGAGGGGCTCCGCAATCAGTTGCGCAATGGCTTGCCGGTTTTCAGCATCTGCTCGATGCGCGCCTGCGTTTTTTCCGTCGCCAGCAGTTCCATGAAATGCCTGCGTTCGAGATCAAGCAGCCACTGCTCATCGACCAAGCTGCCGGCCTCGACATCGCCGCCGCACATGATATCGGCGATCTTGCCGGCGATCAGATAGTCATGTTCGGAGATGAACTGGCCCTCAAGCATGTTGGCGATAAAGGCCTTGATCGTCGCCGCCGCCGATCGCCCGAGCACCGGAATGTCGCGCGCCTTCAGCGGCGGCCGGTAACCGGCTTCCGCCAGTGCGCGGGCCTCGACTTTGGCAATCGAGAGCAATTCGAAGCGGTTCATGACGATGCGGTCGGACGGCCGCAGATAACCGATTTCGCGCGCATGCTCGGCGCTGCGCCCGACCTGGGCCATGGCCACCGCTTCAAAATAGCGCCGCAGAAACGGAAACGCATCGCCGCCTTTCGCTTCCTGCGCCGCGCGCAGGGCGAATTCCTTGCAACCGCCGCCGGCCGGCAGCAGACCGACGCCGACCTCGACCAAACCAATGTAACTCTCAAGCGTGGCCACCGCGCGGTCGCAATGCATGACGAATTCGCAACCGCCGCCGAGCGCGAGGCCATCGACGGCGGCCACTGTCGGCACCATCGAATACTTGAGCTGCCCGGTGGTGATCTGAAACTGCTCGACCAGATGCTCGACTTCGGCGAGCTTGCCGGCCATCAATTGGTCGGCCACATTGAGCGTACGCGCCGCTTTAAGGATCGCCGACTCCGCAGCCTTCTTGAACTGGCGCAGGAATTTGCTCGCTGCAGTTGGCGGCGTACGCGGCCCGTCGCCGGGCGTGGTTTTTTTCAGATTGGCGCCGACCGAAAACGGCGGTTCGGTCTGCCAGATCACGAGTGCGGCGTAATTTCGCTCGGCTTCATCGATGGCCTGCAGCACGCCATCGAGCACCTCGTTGCCGATCGCATGCATCTTGCTCTTGAAACTGACGATGGCGATGTCGTCACCGGTGTGCCAGCAGCGCACGCCGTCGGTTTCGAAAATCGTGCTGCCGTAGGTCGCCTGTTCGCCGAGCAAACGGTCCGGAAACAACTGGCGCCGGTAGACCGGCAGCGTCGAACGCGCCATGACCGACTTTGTCGCCGGCGCGTAGGAGCCTCGCGCATCGTGCACGCCA
>CAZVDN010000058.1:4240-13527 GCA_964625665.1 uncultured Streptomyces sp.
ACTCTCGCGCGTCTGCGCTAGAACGTTGAAGTCGATCTCCGCCTGCGGATTGCTCGGCTCCGTGCGGCGCATCGTGCACGCCAGCGCGGCCTGTTTCGCACGCCCAGGCCGGCAAAGGCGACGCAGTCATCGACTTGCCGGCATTGATGTCATCGTTGATCCATTGCGCGACGGTGCTCCAGCCGGCGCCCTGCCAGATTTCAAATGGCCCCTGGTTCCAGCCAAAGCCCCAGCGGATCGCCAGATCGAGATCGCGCGCGTTATCGGCAATGCTTTCGAGATGCACGGCGCAATACTGAAAAGTGTCGCGGAAAATCGACCACAGAAACTGCGCATGCGGATGCGCGGATGCGTGCAGCGCGGCAAACCGTGCGGCAACGTCCTTGTTCTTCAGGATTTCAACTACGCCGGCGTCAGCCTCGCCGCCCGAAGCGCGATAGCTGCCGCTGGCCGGATCGAGCACGTGAATGTCACGCCCGACCTTCTGATAAACGCCGCGTTTGGTTTTCTGGCCGAGCGCGCCCTGGTCAATCAGCGCCTTAAGCCAGTCGGGAATGGCGTAGTACGGGTACCAGGGGTCATCGGGCAGCGTATCGGCCATTGTCTTCACAACATGCGCGAAGGTATCGAGGCCGACCACATCGGCGGTGCGGAAGGTCGCGCTCTTCGGACGTCCGATCAACGGGCCGGTCAACGCGTCGACGACATCGAAGCCGAGACCGAACTGCTGCGCATGATGGATGGTCGCCAACAGAGAAAACACACCGACGCGGTTGGCGATGAAGTTCGGCGTGTCCTTGGCGCGGATGACGCCCTTGCCCAGCGTGGTGACTAGAAATTTTTCGAGATTGTCGAGGATTGCCGGTTCGGTTTCGCGGCAGGCGATCAACTCGACCAGATGCATGTAGCGCGGCGGATTGAAAAAGTGCACGCCGCAGAAGCGATGGCGCAGGTTTTCCGGAAACGCGGCCGCCAGCTGATTGATCGACAGGCCCGAGGTATTGCTGGCGAATATCGAATGTTCACCGAGATGCGGCGCAACCTTGCGATAAAGGTCGGCCTTCCAGTCCATGCGCTCGGAAATCGCCTCGATGACGAGGTCGCAGTCTTTCAGCAGGTCAAGGTGTTGTTCGTAGTTCGCCGCCTGGATCAGTGCGGCCTTGCGCGCCACGGCAAGCGGCGCCGGCTCGAGCTTCTTCAGGTTCTCGATGGCTTTTTGCACATTGCCGTTCGGATCGCCTTCCTTCGCCGGCAATTCGAAAAGCAGCGCTTCGACGTTGGCATTCACCAGATGCGCTGCGATCTGCGCGCCCATCACGCCTGCACCGAGCACTGCCGCCTTGCGCACCATGAATGGATGATTCATCGGTTGGTTCGTCGACATAGGAGACCCCAGCGTAAGGCAAAGATTCTAGCATCCGTACCCGCCGCACATCACCGGAACAGGCAGGCAAACCCGGCGCATTTGGACAACTGCGCGGGCGCGGTGTCGCGCGTCAGAACGAATGCGTGTATTGCAGGCTGACGATATCGACATGCGCCTTGTAACTACCGCTGACGATGCCCTGCGCACCGGCCACACCGACGGTCTTGACGCGCAATGTGTCGGCGTCCTTCAAAAAGACCCGCGCATAACCGACGTCGAGCACGCCGGACTTCGTCAGCTGGTGTTTGCCGCCGAACGACAACCAGGTGCGGTCTGCGTCCGGCAGAAACACCGAACGGTGTGCCGCATCGGGCACCGGCGACCTGTCGTAGGCCACGCCGAGCTTGAGCGTGAAGTTGTCGGTCCAGCGGTAATTGGCGCCGACGCCGAAACGATAACCGTCCTTGAACTGCAGATCGAGCGTATCGGAAACGGCACCCGCCGGCGAAGTGCCCAACTGCGAAGTCAAAAACAACGGCACGTTCTGGATGCGGCTCCAGTGCGTCCAGGTCGCATCACCAAGCAACTGCCACTTATCATTCAATTGATGTGAAATCCCCAGCGACACCGAATCCGGCATGCTGAGCGAAACCTTGCCGGTCGCCGTGCCAACCCCCGCCACCGTGATGCCGCCGGCCAGATCGTAATTGAGCGTCGAGCGATAAGTCAGGCCGACCCGCGTGTCCTTGCCGAGTTTGAACATCGCACCGGCGTTCCAGCCCCAGGCGCCGTCGTGAAGCGAAACCGTCTGCGCGCGCGCCGTGCCGGCAAAAAAGGAACGGTCGAGACCAAGGCGCGCATATTGATAACTGATGCCGCCGCCGAGCGACAGCCAGTCATTGACCTTGAAGGCCAGGCTCGGATTGATATCGTAGGTCTGCAGCTGCGATTTCTGCGACTGAAAGCGGCCGATGAACGTCGGATCGTAAGTGGCCTTCAGGCCGAAAGGCACGGTCAATCCGATGCCCGCCCACAACCGTTCGCCGAGTTGCCACGACATGTACGCATTCGGCACATAGTTCCAGCCGCCGGCATCGTTGCCGTTGCTGCCGCCGCCCGGCGCCGCCACGTTGGCCGGCGAACGTGAGCCGCCGTTGTCGGTAAATTCAGTCTGCGGACGAATGACATTCAGCGTGCCGCTCACCTGGCGTCCGGGCACCAGCGTCATGCCCGACGGATTGAAGTAAACGGTGCTCGCATTTTCAGCGGCGGCCGCCTGGCCGGCATAGGCATTGCCGAGGCCGCTGGCATTCTGTTCGATCAAGGCAAACCCGCCCGCCCGCGCGCCCTGTCCCGCGATCGCGAATGACGCGATCACTGCCAGCCGCAGAATCCTGTTAACGCAAATGCCTGCCTTCATCTCTCCCCCTCACGCGCCCGCGAAGCAATGCCGTCGGGACCGCACATTGCCTCCACGCCTGAACACCATTGATCTTATCGGTTGTCGTTGACCTGAAAATACCACATCGCTTCATGCCCCGCCGGCGACCACGCGCGGCTTCCGATGCTTGTCCACCGCCACATAGGTCAGCGTCGCCTCCGTCACCTTGACGCATTCCGGTTCGGCCGGATTGCGCTGCGAATAGACTTCCACGCCGACGGTAATCGACGTTCGCCCGATCCTGATGATCTCCGCATAAAGACTGACCACATCGCCGACCAGCACCGGCTGGCGGAAAACAAAGGAATTGACCGCCACCGTGACCACCCGGCCCTTTGACGCGACGATTGCCGGAATGCTGCCGGCGATGTCGACCTGCGACATCACCCAACCGCCAAAAATGTCGCCGCTCGAATTCGAATCGGCCGGCATCGGCACTACGCGCAGCGTCGGTTGTTTGCCCGGCGGCAGGCCGGTCATCGTGGTGTTTTCATTGGCCATGGTCAATGCCCTGCATACATGCTGTCGATTTCGGCGTTGAATTTTTCCATCACGCGCGGGCGCTTGATTTTCAGCGTCGGCGTCAGCAGTCCGCCTTCCACCGTCCATGGATCGAGCAGCGCCGTGATCTTGCGCACCTGCGCGTAACCCGGGAATTCCTTCATCTGCGCCGCCACCCGCGCCAGCAGGACTTTTTCGATGTCGGCGCTGCGCAATGATTCCGCGGAATCGGCGACACCGCGCTCGGCGGCCAGTTGCTGCCAAAGCTTGCGGTTCACGACGACGAGCAGGCTCAGATAAGGCCGCCCCTCGCCGACCAGCATGATGTGCTCGAACAGCGTGTCGCGCATGATCGCCGATTCGATGTCCACCGGCGGGATCTTTTCACCGTTCGACATGACGATGATTTCCTTCAGACGCCCCGTGATGTAGATGTGCCCGCGCTCATCGATGCGCGCTGTATCACCGGAATTCAGCCAGCCGTCGGCACTGATCATTGCCGCAGTGGCCTGCGGGTTCTTCCAGTAGCCGAGCATGACGTTCGGCCCCCTGACCATCAGCGCGCCGTGTTCGCCGAGACGGATTTCGACACCGGGCGCCGGAACACCGACGCTGGCCGGAATGTTGTCGTCGGGATGGTTGGCGCAGGCCACCGGGCTGGTTTCGGTCATGCCGTATCCCTGCAGCAGGTTCAGGCCAAGACCGATGAACACACGCGCCACATCCGGCGGCAACGCGGCACCGCCCGACAAGGCCGCGCGCAGATTGCCGCCGAGCCGCGCCAGGATTTTTTTCGCCACCAGCGCATTGAGCATCGGCCACAGCAACAGCGACGGCGACCAGCCGCGGCGCCGCTGCACATATTCAAATCGCGTGTTGCCGACAGCGACCGTCAGCTCGAACAGCTTCTTTTTCAGCGCCGACCCTTCGTCGAGTTTCGCCTTGATCGCGGCATAGATACGTTCGTAGATGCGCGGCACCGAAATCAGCAGCGTCGGCCGCATGGTCTGCAGGTCCTCGCTCAATTGCTGCACCGAACGCGCAAACACCGTGGTCGAGCCTGACATGATGGTCAGGTAATAGCCGCAGGCCCGCTCGAACATGTGCGAGAGCGGCAGGAACGACAGAAACACGTCATCGCGCCCGACCGTCATGATTGTCAGGCTGGCATAGGCATTGGACAGGATATTACGGTGGCTCAGCATCACGCCCTTGGGTTTGCCGGTCGTACCCGACGTATAGACGATGGTCGCCAGCGCTTCGGGGTCAGTCGGCAGGTGGCGCGTCGCGCCGCCGTCGACAGGCAGCCATTGCGACACGCTGCAAACACGGGCGTCGTCCGCCGGCGCTGCTGCCGGTGCTGCCTCGGCGATCAGGATGCGTTTGAGACCGCCCAACTGGTCGCGCACGCCGTCGAAGCTCGCCCACTGTTCGAAGCTGCCGAACAGCAGCACCCTGCATTCGGCGTCGTTGAGAATGTAGGCCACATTATCGGGGCGGTCCTGCGTATACAGCGGCACCACCACCAACCCGAGGCCGAGCGCGGCCTGATCGAAAACTGCCCATTCCGGCGCATTGCGCATCATCACCGCCACGCGGTCGCCCGCGGCAAGACCTTCACCTTCGAGTGCCGCCTGCCAGCGCGCCACTTCGTGGTTTACCTGCGCCCAGGTGTAATCGCGCCAGTTGGAATAGGTCCGGTTGAAATCGCGATAAGCAACGGCATCGGGCGTGCGCCCGACGCGTTCGCGCAACAGCCCGTCGAGCGTGCGCGCCGCTTCAGGCGTCACGGCGTGGCTGAGATCTGCCGCCATTTCTTCCTCCTCGAACCGGCCTTACTCGAGAAACAGGTCGGTGTACAAACGCCCCCCCGGCGTCACTGCATACGGCGAAAAATCGCTGATTCCCTCGGCCTGCAATACTGCCTCATCGATGTAGAAATTGCCAGTATGCAGGCGGCTGTCACGCCGGAAAATCGCATGCGCCGCATCGGCGACGATCGCCGGATGCCGGCTCGCCTTCAGGATCGCCTCGGGGAAATTGAATTCGATCGCCGCCGTCGCAATCGTGGTGCGCGGCCACAGCGAGTTGACGGCAACGCCGCGGTCGGCAAATTCCGCCGCCATGCCGAGCGTGCACATGCTCATGCCGTACTTCGAGATCGTATAGGCCGTGTGGTCCTTGAACCACTTTGCCTGCATGGATAATGGCGGCGACAGGTTCAGGATGTGCGGATTGGCCGCCTTGATCAGATGCGGCAAACAGGCCTGCGAGCAGGCGTAGGTGCCGCGCGTATTGACGCCGAGCATCAAATCAAAACGCCGCAGCGGTGTGGCCAGCGTGCCGCCCAGTTGAATGGCGCTGGCGTTATTGACGAGAATGTCGATGCCACCGAAGCGCGCCACTGCCAGTTCGACGGCCGTCTGCACCGAAGACTCTTCGCGCACATCGAGTTGCAGTGCCAGCGCGTGACCGCCGGCCTCCTCGATTTCCGCCGCCACGGTATGGATGGTGCCCGGCAGGCGCGGATGCGGCTCGACGGTTTTTGCCGCTACCACCACGCTGGCGCCGTCGCGCGCGCATTTGAGCGCGATCTCGCGGCCGATGCCGCGGCTGGCACCGGTAATGAAAACAGTTTTGCCCTTTAACGACTTTCCGCTCGCCGCCATTTAATGCCCCTCGAATTTGGCCTTGCGCTTTTCGACAAATGCCGTCACCCCTTCGGCGAAATCACGCGTCGCCGCACAACGTCCGAATGCCGCGGCTTCGGCATCGAGTTGCGCCGCCAGCGATGATTCGAACGAACGGTTTACCAGCGCCTTGGTTTCCGCATAGGCCTGCGTCGGCCCGGCGGCCAATCGTTTGGCGAGCGCTGCGGTCGCCGCGTCAAGTTCAGCAGCCGGCACCACGCGATTGACCAGCCCGAAACGCAGTGCGGTCGCCGCATCAAACGGCTCCGGCAACAGCAGCAGTTCCATGGCGCGGCGCGCACCAACGAGGCGCGGCAAAAACCAGGTGCTGCCACCATCGGGACTGGTGCCGATCGCGCTGTAAGCCATCGAGAATTTTGTTTCGTTGGCGGCGATCGCCAGGTCCGCCGCCGCAAGCAAACTCATGCCCGCGCCGGCAACAGCGCCGTGCACGCTGGCAAGCACCGGTTTGGCCGCATCGCGCAGAGCGCGGATGGCCGCGTGCAAGGCACCGGCCATTTCAGGCACCAGTGCGTCCATCGATTGCAGATTGGCGTGAAACCATGCGATGTCGCCGCCAGCGACAAACGCCGGGCCGTGGCCACGCAGCACGATCACACGCACCGCTGCATCGTCGCGCGCGCGCTCGCAGGCGTCGCGCAACGCCATGATCGACGACGCATCGAGCGCATTCATGACCTGCGGCCGGTTGAAGGCGATCGTGGCGACCGCGCCCTCCACCGCGTAGATCAATGCCCCCGCCGCGGCGCTGCTCATGCGCGATGCAAGGCCTCGAAGGTGACCGCCTGCGTCGTCTGGAAAATTTCGGTCTTGCCGAGGTCACGCGGAAAATCATCGACCATGATGACGCGCCGGCGCAGATGCTGCGCGCGCTCGAGCACCTGCGCTTCATCATTGCTGATGACGCCGCCTGCCAGCGCCTGCGCCGTCAGCCCTGCACCCTGGCCTTGCAAGGCTCCGGCCTTCACCGCGGCGCGGATTTTTGCTTCGACCTTTTCAGCGGCGATCACTGCGACCAGTGCGGCCTCCAGCGCGCCGACGGCTTCCTCGTCGTTCTTCGGAATGAATACACCGGCAGTCAGGCGGTCGCGCGCCGGGCCCGGCTCCATCAGCGTGCGCACCACCTGCTGACCGAGGCTGTCGCGTGGCGCCTTGCATTCGGCGCCGTACGTAAAGATACAATGACGCATCAGCAGCGCCACCAGCCGGCTCGGCAGATTTTCAAACAATCCGTAGAACGCCTCCTGCACGCGCAGCAGCGCATCCTGCATGGCCCAGTGCAGCAAGGGAAGATCGTCGGCCGGACGGCCGGCGTCTTCGTAGCGCTTCAACGCCGCTGACGCGAGATACAACTGGCTCAGAATGTCACCGAGCCGCGCCGACAAGCGCTCGCGGCGTTTCAGCGACCCGCCGAGTACAAACATCGACGCATCAGCGAGCAAGGCAAAGCCCGTCGAGAAGCGCGTCAGCTTCTGGTAATAACGCCGCGTCTGTGCGTCGCCCGGCGCACTGACGAACAGCGCCTTCGTAAAGCCGAGAACAATCGCGCGCACCAGATTGCTGATGACAAACGCCACATGGCCGCAGAAGGCGGCATCAAAATCGCGCAACGCCTTCGCCGCGTCCTTTTCACGTGTGGCGTTGATTTCCTTCAGCACGAAGGGATGACAGCGGATCGCGCCCTGACCGAAGATGATCATCGAGCGCGTCAGGATGTTGGCACCCTCAACCGTGATGCCGATCGGAATCTGCTGATAGGCGCGCGCCAGATAATTCGACGGCCCCATGCAGATGCCCTTGCCCCCGTGCACATCCATCGCGTCGTTGACCACGCCGCGCGAGCGTTCGGTCATGTGGTATTTGACGATCGCCGACACCACCGAGGGTTTCTCGCCGAGATCGATGGCACCCGCCGTCATCACGCGCGCCGCGTCCATGATGTAGGCGTTGCCGCCGATGCGCGCAATCGCCTCTTCGACGCCTTCGAAACGCCCGACCGCCATCTTGAACTGCGTGCGCACATGGCCGTAGGCGCCGGTGGTCAGCGCACAGAGCTTGCTCATGCCGACGCCGTTGGCCGGCAGTGAAATCGACCGCCCGGCCGCAAGGCAGTTCATCAGCATCTTCCAGCCCTGCCCGACCTGCGCCGCGCCGCCGATGATGTAATCCATCGGGATGAACACATCCTTGCCCCAGTTCGGGCCGTTCATGAACACGGCATTGAGCGGCAGATGCCGGCGGCCGATGTGCACGCCCGGCGTGTCGGTCGGAATCAGTCCGAGCGTGATGCCGATGTCTACTTTGTCACCGAGCACATGATCGGGATCGTATAAACGGAAAGCGAGGCCCAGGAGCGTGGCGATCGGTCCCAGCGTGATGTAGCGCTTCTCCCACGTCAGCTTGATGCCGACGACCTGCTCGCCTTTCCATTCGCCGCGACAGACGACGCCGAAATCCGGAATGCCGCCAGCGTCCGAACCGGCCTCGGGACTGGTCAGCGCAAAACACGGCATCTCCAGCCCTTTGGCGAGCCGCGGCAGATAGTGGTTCTTCTGCGCGTCAGTGCCGTAGTGCAGCAACAACTCGGCCGGCCCCAGCGAATTCGGCACCATCACCGACACCGCCGCCGTGCCGCTGCGTGTGGTGATTTTCATCACCGTTTCCGAATGCGCGAGCGCCGAGAAACCCTTGCCGCCGAATTCCTTCGGAATGATCATGCCGAGGAAGCCGTTGTCCTTGATGAACTGCCACGCCGCCGGCGGCAGGTCGTGCAATTCATTGGTTATCTGCCAGTCGTCGAGCATCGCGCACAACTGCTCGACCGGGCCGTCGATGAAGGCGCGTTCTTCCGCGCTCAAGGTCGGCCTCGGATAGGCGAGCAGTTTGTTCCAGTCGGGATTGCCGCTGAAGAGTTCGCCGTCCCACCACACCGTGCCGGCGTCGAGTGCCTCCTGCTCGGTCTGCGAAACCTGCGGCAGGATTTTGCGGAACAGCGCCAGCAGCGGCGCGCCGATCACTACGCGGCGCAGCGGTGTCGGCAGCGCCAGCGCCGAAACCACGATGAAAACTATCCAGAGCATCGTCATGACCGACGCCGAAACGCCGGCCGCCGCATGCAGCCATGCCATCAGCAGCCCGACGCAGGCCACCCAGATCCACGCGCCCGCGCGGTGATACGCGAGTGCCCCGCACACCACTACCAGCGCCAAACTCCACCAACCGATCATGACTGTCTCCCCCGGACGTGACGCCGAAAATGATTATACGC
>CAZVDN010000059.1:0-11682 GCA_964625665.1 uncultured Streptomyces sp.
TTACGCCATGGTCACCATGTGCATCGGCGGCGGCCAGGGCATTGCGGCGATTTTCCAACGCATGTAACCGCTGCTTCACGCAGCAATGAACGGGGGCGCCCATGGCGCCCCTTTTTTCGCGCCTAATCCATGCGCGATGCGCCAGTGCGCAGCGCAGCCAGACGCGCCAGCGCAAAATGCGTGAATGCCAGCCCGCCAATGACCGGCGCGAACAGATTGACCAGAGGCAGGGTATACAGCAGCGCCACCAGCAAGCCGAGCATGAAAAAGCCGCCGCGCGAAGCAGCGCACAACGCGCGGTACTCGACTTGGTCGGCGTGCTCGGCCAGCGCGTCGTAACGAAACAGGCGCTGAATCAACCAGCCCGACAACAGCAGTAACACCGGTGCCCCCAGCACTGCCGTCAACCACAACGGCAACGTCACCAGCCACAATGCCGTAAAAACGGTGATCGCCACGACGGCATTCAGGCAACTGCCGGTGAAGCCGCCGCCCTGGCGCTTCTCCAGCGCGGGATAGTCACGCCGCACGACGAAACCGACGATCAGCGGCATGATCAGCACCGCGGCGAGCATGCCGGCCGTCGCCAGCACTGCCGGCAGCAACAGCAACGCGACGAGCACCCAGGCAGCGTAATGCGCAAGTTCCAGAACGCCGCCGGCCGGCAACCAGTCGGCCAGTATCGACGTCTGCAGCCAGCCGCCGACCCATTGCGTCCATTGCGCCCAGTAGAACCACGCCAGCCCGAGCCACAGCGCCAGCGCTGCCAGCATCGGCCAGACCGACAGCAACAGCATGCGCGGCGACCAGATATCACGAAACGCGCGCAAACAGGCTTTGATCACGGCGGTCATGTGCAAATCCGGCGAGCGTGCTGCAGGTTGGTCATGCGGATCATTCTAGATCGGTTGGGCAGTGCGATGGAAACTCGCTACAATCGCAGCGAGACCCGAGGCCCATCGCATGCCCACGCTGACCCAATCGCCCGCCTGGCTGGCGCTCAAAAACCACCAGCAAACAATGGCGCACGCCGGCATCGCGCAATTATTCGAGGCCGATCCGCGGCGCTTCGAACATTTCTCCCTGCATCTCGACGGCCTGCTGCTCGATTACTCGAAAAACCTCGTCAATCAGGACACCATGCACCTGCTGGCGACGCTGGCGCGCGAGCGCGGCCTTGGCGCACAGATGCGCGAACTGTTCAGCGGCGGCAAAATCAATGTCACGGAGAACCGCGCCGTGCTGCATACGGCGCTGCGCGGGGATCAGGCGGTGCTGGTCGACGGCGTAGACGTCATGCCGCAGGTGCAGGCCACGCTCGATCGCATGCAGGTGTTCAGCGACTGCGTGCGCGACGGCCGCATCGGCGGCCACGGCGGGCGCTACACCGATGTCGTGCACATCGGCATCGGCGGCTCGCACCTCGGGCCGATGCTGGCAACCCGCGCGCTGGCTCCGTATACCGGCGGCGGCCCGCGCGTGCATTTCGCCTCCAACATCGACATGGCTGCGCTGCAGCGCACGCTGGCGCCGCTGAATGCAGCGACCACGCTGGTCATTGTAGTTTCAAAAACCTTCACCACCAGCGAAACGCTCGCCAATGCCCGCACCGTGCATGCCTGGCTGAGCCGCGCGCTCGGCGCGGCGGCCGACCGCCAGCTTGTCGCAGTCACCGCCAACACGGAGCGCGCTGCCGAATTCGGCGTTGTCGCCGACCATATCTTTCCGTTCTGGGACTGGGTCGGCGGCCGCTACTCGCTGTGGTCGGCGGTCGGCCTGCCGGTCGCGCTCGCCGTCGGCATGGCGGGCTTTCGCGACCTGCTGCACGGCGCGCATGCCATGGACGTGCATTTCCGCAATGCGGCGTTCGAGAAAAATATGCCGGTGGTGCTTGCCCTGCTCGGCGTCTGGTACAGCAATTTTTTCGGCGCCGCCTCGCACGCAGTCCTGCCCTACGACGAATCGCTGGCCCTGCTGCCGGCCTTTCTGCAGCAGCTCGACATGGAGTCCTGCGGCAAAAGCGTCTGTGCCGACGGCACGCCGGTCGACGGCGATACGGGCACGATCATCTGGGGCGCGGCCGGCACCGACGCCCAGCATTCGTTTTTTCAGCTGCTGCACCAGGGCACGCGCCTGGTGCCGGCCGATTTCATCGCCGCCTGCCAGCCGCAGCACACCGTCGAGGAACATCACGCCATCCTGATGGCGAATTTTTTCGCGCAGACCGCGGCGCTGATGAACGGCGCGCCGCTGGCGGCGAATCCGCACGACCGCTTTCCGGGCAACCGGCCGACCAATTCGATGCTGCTCGACCGCCTGACGCCGTTCACGCTCGGCCAGCTGCTCGCGCTCTACGAGCACAAGGTGTTTGTGCAAAGCGTGATCTGGGGCATCAATGCCTTCGACCAGCCGGGCGTCGAACTCGGCAAGAAACTCGCCGCGCGCATCCTGCCCGAGCTGGACAACAACGAGCCGGTGAGCGGCTACGATGCCTCGACCAACGGCCTGATCGACTATTACAAAGCCAACCGCGATACACATTCCCGCGAAAAGAGTCCGCAATGAATGACGAAGCTTTCAACATGAGTATCCGCCGCTTTCTGAAGGTCGTCGGCATCCGCTCGCAGACCGAAATCGAGCGCGCGGTGGCCAAGGCGCTGGCCGACGGCCGCATCAAGCCGGACGCTGCCCTGCCGGCAAGCATGCGGCTGACCATCCAGGGCGTCGACCTCGACATCACCCTCGACGGCGAAATCCGGCTCGAATAGCCCTCCGGGTCCCGGAAAACCCCTTGTTTTGACGGCGGTTATGCCGTCGTCCTTGCGTTTGGTCAAGAAAGCCTCAAGTCGCGCCTCCGGCACGCCGTTAGTGCTAGGTACCGCGGGCTGCGGCGGATGCTGAATTCGTCCTGTGCCCGCCAATGCAGGTGGAGGACCAGCATGAACGCAACCACAGAAATTTCGGCGCCGATCGGCGCGCCACCGGCCAATCCGCGGCCGGGCGCGCGGCTGTTCCGGCTGAGCCGCTATTTTTCCACGGTCTGCGTGATCGGCATCGGCATTGTCGTGGCCATCATGTTCACGCTGTCCAACCAGTCAATCAACCATACGCTGGTCAAACAGGAGTCCGGCCAGAACGTTGCACTGGCGCGCACCATGCTCAATTCATTATGGCCGAGCTACGCCCCGCTGGCGCTGCGCGCGCACAAGCTGCGCCCGGCTGAACTGGTCGACCAGATTGAAAACATCCAGCTGCGCCAGGACATCTATCGCCTGACGAAACAACTCAACATCGTCAAGGTACGGATCTTCACCCCGAACCGCCAGATTGTGTTCTCGAACTGGGACAGCGAAATCGGCACGTTCCGCGCCGGCGATTTCGCGATTGACCGCGCCCTCGCAGGCACGCCGCAATCCGAACTGTCGTTCAAGCCACGCTTCGAGGCCATCGACGGCACGGTCCGCGACCGCCATATCGTCGAGACTTACATGGCGATCGATCACCCCGACACCGGCGAACGCCAGGGCGTGATCGAACTCTATACGGACATTTCGGCCGACTATCTGGGTGTGCGCGACGAACAGATCCGCATCGCCGTGATACTGGCCATCTGCATGCTGGCGCTTTACGTGTTCCTGCTGCTGGCCGTGAAGCGCGCAGAACGCATCATGACCGAACAGCGCAAGGCCTTGTCCGACAGCGAACACCGCGCGCGCATGCTGGCGCGCGTGGTCGAACAATCGCGCGACTCCATCGTCACCCGCGACCTCAACGGCAATATCACGACATGGAACCGCGGCGCCGAAACCGTGTTCGGCTATACGGCGGAGGAAACCGTCGGCCGCTCGATGCGTGCCACGATCCTCAAGGAAGCCACCGAGGAGGAATGGCAAAACTGGCTGACGCGCCTGCGCACCGGCAACACATTCATGATCCGCGGCTGGCGGCCGACCAAATCGGGCGGGCGCGTGCACATCGTCGGTTCGAGCGGCCCGCTCACCGATGATGCCGGCAACCTGATCGGCGACATTGCCGTTACCCACGACACCACCTGGCTCGAACGCGCGCAGGATGAACTGCGCCGCGCCAAGGAAGCCGCCGAAGCGGCGGCGCGCTCGAAGAGCGAGTTCCTCGCCAACATGAGCCACGAAATCCGCACACCGATGAACGGCATCATCGGCATGACCAACCTTGCGCTCGATACCCATCTCAATGCCGAGCAGCGTGATTACCTGACGACCGTGAAATCGTCGGCCGACGCGCTGCTGCAGATCATCAACGACATCCTCGACCTGTCGAAGATCGAGGCCGGCAAACTCAATATCGAAACCATTCCTTTCAGCCTGCGCGACAGCCTGCAGCAAACGGTACGCGTGCTGGCGATCCGCGCGCACGAAAAGCAGCTTGAACTGATCTGGTCAGTCGATGCGGCCGTGCCCGACGCGCTGATCGGCGATCCGCTGCGCATCCGCCAGATCATTCTCAACCTGGTCGGCAATGCGATCAAATTCACCGCCGAAGGTGAAGTCGAAATACACGTGCAGATCGAGGACGTCCGCGAGCGCGAAGTGCAGCTGCGTTTCCGCGTGCGCGACACCGGCATCGGCATTCCGGCCGACAAATGCGAGGCGATTTTCGAGGCCTTCGAGCAGGCCGACACATCGACCACGCGCCAGTTCGGCGGCACCGGACTCGGCCTGTCGATCAGCCGGCGACTCGTCAACATGATGGGCGGCACCATTTCAGTCAGGAGCACCGCGGGGGCCGGCAGCACTTTCGAATTCTCCCTCTGCCTGGGCCTGCAGGACGCGACGGCCCAATTGCCGCATGATCTGTGCACCTCGCCGGCCGAGGTGTTCGTCGACCAACCGGTGCTAGTGATCGACGACAACCAGCGCTGCCGCGAGCTCTTCTGCGCCTTCCTCAATTCATGGGGCATGAAAGCCGAACACTGCGATTCAGCATCGGCGGCCCTTGCCAAATTCGCCACTGCGCGCGCCGCGGGCCGCCCTTACCGACTGGCCCTGGTCGACGGTACGCTGCCCGACGCAGACGCCTTCGCACTGGCGGGCAATGCAACTGCCGAGGGCGTGCGGGTCATCGTGCTCGCAGATACGACACAGGGCCCGGCCATCGCGCATGCCCGCAAAGCCGGACGCATCCACGCTCTGGTCAAACCCGTCTCGCAATCGACCCTGCATGATGCCGTGGCCATTCTGCTCGACCCGGCATTGACACAACTCGAATCGCCGCAGGCCGGGCCGGAACTTCCGGTGCTGCCGTCGGGCGATCTGCCCGCGCTGGACGTCCTGCTGGTCGAAGACAACGGCGTCAACCGCAAACTCGCCACCCGATTGCTGGAAAAACTCGGCCACCGCGTCAACGAGGCCCACGACGGTGCAATCGCAGTGGCGATGACGGCGGGACATGACTACGACGTGATTCTGATGGACATGCAGATGCCGGTCATGGACGGCCTTGAGGCAACGCGTGCGATTCGCGCACGCGAAATAGACGGCCGGCACGTGCCCATCATCGCCCTGACGGCCAACGCGATGAGCGGCGACCGCGAACGCTGTCTTGAGGCCGGCATGGACGATTACGTCTCCAAACCGATCGAGGCGACCGCACTGATCGCGGCGCTGCATCGGACCTGCGGCGGCGCCCGGCAGAATGTAGCGCAGGACGCGGTCGACACAAGCCCCGCCGCCCGACCGCCGGAAGCCGGGACCGTCTACAACCGCGCCGAGGCGCTGGCGCGCGCCGCCGACGATGAGGAACTGCTCGCACAAATCATCGATATCTTTCTCGAAGAGACACCGGCCTTGCTGGCACAGATCGGCGAAGCGCTCGACGGCGGCGATTGCGACCGTGCATTCCGCGCCGCGCATACCATCAAGGGCAGCAGTTCGAACCTGTCCGCGGCGCCCGTCACGGCCGCCGCGCGCGCCGTTGAACTGCCGGCACGCGCAGGCGACGCGGCAACGGCCCTCGCCGCCTATCCGGCATTGCAAAAAGCCGCTGCCGCACTGATCGAGGCCCTGGTCGCCGCGCGTGCCCTCGAACGTGAATCTGCCGTCTGCGAAACGTCATCATGAAAATCGCCATCGTCGACGACACGCTCGCCAATCTGCTGATCGTGCGCAAGCACGTCGAGTTGCTCGGCCATACCGCGGTGACCGCGCGTGACGGCAGCGAGGCGCTCGAAGTATTTGAAAACGAGCGTCCCGACCTGATCCTGATGGATGTGGTGATGCCCGAAATGGACGGTTACGAGGCGGCGCGCCGCATCCGCGCGCTCGAAGGCGGCGCGCACTGGACGCCGATCATTTTCCTCACCGGCATGGGTGCAGAGGATGATCTGAAATGCGGCATTGAAGCCGGCGGCGACGACTACCTGATCAAACCGGTCAGTCCGGTCGTGCTGGGCGCCAAAATAAAGGCCATGCAGCGGCTGCTCGACATGCGCAAAACGCTGGTGGAAACGACGCAAAAACTCGATTCAGCCAATCAGGAACTCCAGCGGCTGTCGGCGCTCGACGGTCTTACCGGTATTCCCAACCGGCGCCGCTTCGACGAAGCCGTGCAGACCGAATGGCGGCGCAATGCGCGCTCGGCCAGCCCGCTGTCGCTGGCGATGATCGACGTTGATTGCTTCAAGCAGTACAACGACCACTACGGTCATCTCGCCGGGGACGATTGTCTGCGCAAAATCGCCACCGCCCTGCAGAACGCCCTCAAGCGGCCTGGCGACATGCTGGCGCGTTACGGCGGCGAAGAATTTGTTGCCATTCTGCCTGCAACGCCGATTTCGGGTGGACTGCTGATTGCGCAGAACCTGCGCGACAGCATCAGGGAACTCGCCCTTCAGCACGAATTCACCGGCGGCGAAAAAATTGTCACGGTCAGCATCGGCGTCGCCTCGATCACGCCCGATTACGTATTGACGCCAGCGGCTTTGATCGAGGCGGCCGACGAAATGCTCTACAAGGCCAAGACCGGCGGCCGCAACCAGGTCCACGGCAAGCGCTGCAGCGCTGCAGCGGTATCGAGCTGCCTGCCGCGCGAAGCAGCCTAGATAACGCGGGCCGCCTGCGGCATAGCGCGGTTTACACTTTCAGGAAGTGCTCGCGGTAGTACTTAAGCTCGTCGATCGATTCATAAATATCAGCGAGTGCCTCGTGCTTGCCATGTTTGGCAAAACCTGCAGCGAGATCGGGGCGCCAGCGCTTCATCAGTTCCTTCAGCGTGCTGACATCCAGATTGCGGTAGTGGAAAAATGCTTCCAGTGCAGGCATGTGGCGCGCCATGAAGCGGCGGTCCTGATGCACGGTGTTACCGCACATCGGTGAAATGCCCGACGGCACATGCTGGGCCAGAAACTCGACCATGCGGCGCTCGACTTCGGCTTCATTCAGCGTGGAAGCCTTGACGCGGTCGATCAGGCCGGACTTCGCATGCGTGCTCTTGTTCCAGGAATCCATCGCATCGAGCACGGCATCGCTCTGATGCACGACAAACACCGGTGCTTCGGCGACCGTATTGAGCCGGGAGTCGGTGATGACGATGGCGACCTCGAGCACGCGGTCCGTGTCCGGATTGAGGCCGCTCATTTCCATGTCGACCCACAGCAGATTGTCTGGATTTGCAGCCATGATTTCGCGGGCGCGCCCGTCCGGTCAAAAGAGTGGCGTATTTTGTCATAACTGCGCGGAGATAGGATAATCTTCGCCCCATGCACACATTCACCCTCGTTTTCCTCGCCGCCCTCGCGCTGGCCACCACCGTCAAACTCTGCCTCGGCCTGCGCCACATCGCCCATGTCCGCGCCCACCGCGAAACCGTGCCTGCCGAATTCGCCAGTGAAATCACGGCGGACGCGCACCGCAAGGCGGCCGATTACAGCAACACCAAAAGCCGCCTCGGCCTCATCAGCATCGTCTTCGAGGCCCTGGTGGTTCTGCTGCTGACCTTCGGCGGCGTGCTGCAGATGCTGCACGAGCTCAGCGCCGCCTGGTTCGCACCGGGCATCCTGCGCGGCGTGGCGCTGATGGTGCTGCTGGGCGTGCTGATGGCGTTGATCGAAATCCCGTTCGATCTCTACCGCACCTTCGTCATCGAAGAACGCTTCGGCTTCAACAAAACGACGCCGCGCATGTTCGTCATCGACGGCCTCAAGCACGCGGCGCTGGGGGCGGCGCTGGGCATCCCGCTCGCTGCGGCGATCCTCTGGGTAATGGCTGGCATGGGCGAGATGTGGTGGATCTATGCCTGGCTGGTGTGGGTGGCGTTCAATCTGCTGGTGCTCGCAATATTCCCGACCTGGATTGCACCGCTGTTCAACAAATTCACGCCGCTCGCCGATGCTTCGCTCAAAGAGCGCATCGAGCGCCTGCTCGACCGCTGCGGGTTCAAGGTCGGCGGCCTGATGATGATGGACGGCTCGCGCCGCTCCAGCCACGGCAATGCCTATTTCACCGGCTTCGGCAAAACCAAGCGCATCGTCTTCTTCGACACCCTGCTCGAACGCCTGGCGCCCGCCGAAGTCGAAGCCGTGCTGGCGCACGAGCTCGGGCACTTCAAGCTCAAACACGTCATCAAGCGCATGGTGTGGACCTTCGTCGCCAGCCTGGCCTTCCTCTGGGTGCTGGCACAGCTGATGACGCAGGCGTGGTTCTACAGCGGCCTCGGCGTCGAGGCGCAATCGACCGCGATGGCGCTGCTGCTGTTTTTCATCGTCGTGCCGCAGTTCACCTTTCTGCTGTCGCCGCTCTCCAGCTATTACTCGCGCAAACACGAGTTCGAAGCCGACCATTACGCCACGCAGCACGCCACCGCCGCCGACCTCATCACGGCGCTGGTAAAACTCTACAAGGACAATGCGGCGACCCTCACCCCGGATCCGCTGCATTCGCTGTTTTACGATTCGCACCCGCCGGCAACTGCGCGCATCGCGCGGTTGAAAGGCGCCGCTGCATGAGCGGCGCCGATCTCTCACGAAAAAAATGCAAGCCCTGCGAAGGCGGCGTGTCGCCGCTGGCCGCCGATGAGGCGGCGATGCTGCTCGGCCAACTCAAAGGCTGGCAGCTCGAAAAAGGCGCCATCGCCAAACAGTACGAGTTCACGAATTATTATCAGACCATGGCGTTCGTCAATGCCGTGGCGTGGATGGCGCACCGCGAAGATCACCATCCCGACATGACGGTCGGTTACAACCGCTGTCGCGTGGAATACTCGACGCATGCGATCGGCGGGCTGTCGGAGAACGATTTCATCTGTGCCGCCAAGGTCGATGCCTTGTTCGAGCTTTGAACAAACCGTCGAAAAAGAATTCCGCACCGGCCTACCACGGCCGCGTCGTCGCCAGCTTCGGGCGCAGCTTCACCGTTGAACTGGCCGACGGCTCGCCGGTCATCTGCACGACCCGCGGCAAACGCACCGACATCGCCTGCGGCGACCGCGTCGCGATCGCCATGACCGCCCCCGAGCAGGGCGTGATCGACGCCATCGAGCCGCGCGCCTCGCTGTTTTACCGTTCGGACATCCAGCGCCAGAAGCTGATTGCCGCCAATGTCACGCGCATCGTCGTCGTGCTGGCAGTGCCGTCGCTGCACCTGCATCTGCTCGACCGCTGTCTGGCGGCCGCCGAATACGCGGAAATTCCGGTGCTGCTGGCGCTCAACAAAATGGATCTGCCGCAGGCCGACGCGACGCTGGCGGCACTCGAGCCGTATCGGGCACTCGGTTATGAAGTGCTGCCGCTGGCGGCGAAAATCGATATTGCGCCGCTGCACGCCGCCCTCCACGGCCACACCAGCGTGCTGGTCGGACAATCCGGCATGGGCAAATCGACCATCATCAACCGCCTGCTGCCCGATGCGGCTGCGCGCGTCGGCGATTTGTCCGCAGCGCTCGGCAGCGGACGCCATACGACGACGCATGCGCGCCTTTATCACCTCGATGCGGACAGCGCGATCATCGATTCGCCGGGTCTGCAGGAATTCGGCCTGCAGCACGTTAACCCGGTTGAACTCGCACACTGCTACGTCGAATTCCGCCCGCATCTCGGACGCTGCAAATTCAACGACTGCCGGCACATGGCCGAACCCGGTTGTGCCATCATCGCGCTGATGGAAAGCGGCGTGATTGCCGCCGCGCGCGTCGAGTCCTATCGCGAACTGCTGCTGCAGATCGAAAACAAGGCGCGCCGTCGCGATTGATTGCAGGGGGAAACACATGAAGGAACTGCTGTTCTGTTTCGCCGCCGGCGCCTGGATTGGCAACGTCTCGGCGCAGGCGCCGCAATGGCCGTCGCGCCCGCTGCGCATCATCGCGGCGCAAAGTCCGGGCGGCGTCACCGACATGCTGGCGCGCACGCTGGCGCAGAAATTCAACGAGGCCTGGAAACAACCGGCGGTGGTCGAAAACCGCGCCGGTGCGGCCGGGGCCATCGGCACCGAAGCCGTGGTCAAGGCCGCGCCTGACGGTTATACGTTGCTGCTGTCATCGGCGGGGCCGATCGTGATCAATCCCGGGCTTTATCCGAAACTCGGCTACGACCCGCTGCGCGATCTCACCGCGGTGGCCTTTGTCGCCGCCTCGCCGCTGATGCTGGTGGTGCATCCTTCGGTGCCGGCGCATTCGGTCAAAGCACTGGTCGCCCTGGCCCGCGCGCAACCGGAACGCCTGACCTATGGCTCCGGCGGCAACGGCTCGCCGCCGCATCTGACGGCCGAGCTGTTCAAGACGGCGACCGGCACACGGCTCACGCATGTGCCGTTCAAGGGTTCGGCACCGAGCGTGCTGGCGCTGGTCGGCGGCCAGATCGATCTGTCGTTCACCACCATCGTGATTTCAATTGCGCAGGTCAAGGCGAACCGCCTGCGCGCACTCGCGGTGACCTCGCCGAAACGCTCGCGCGCGGTGCCGGCTCTGCCGACGATGATCGAAGCCGGCGTGCCGGAATTTGAGTCGCAACAATGGTTCGGCCTGTTCGGGCCGGCGGCATTGCCCAAAGACATTGTGGCCAGACTGCACGCCGAAACGCTGCGCCTGATGGAAAACGCCGAGCTACGCGAACGCCTCGCCGCCGACGGCGGCGAACACACGGCAATGAGCGCGGAGCAATTCGCGGCCTACATCCGCGCCGATGCGGCGCGCTGGACGCAGGTGATCAAGACCTCGGGCGCAACCGCCGACTGAAATCGCGCCTAGACGGCGCGCGCCAGCGTCACCAGCAATACCAGAAACACCCAGAGCACCAGCGCGCGCCAGATCAGGCCGGCGGCCGCATCCATGCTTTCGACATCGACTTCCTCGCCGTCGCCCAGCTGCGGACGGTATTCGATGCCACTGTCCTGATGCAGCACGCCGCCAAGCCTGACGCCAAGCGCGCCGGCCGCCGATGCCAGCAGAATGCCCTGGGAACGCACGCGCCAGGTCTGCGCCTGGCTGCGCCAGCATTCGACCGCGCCCATGAAATCGCCGGCAACGGCAAAGCTGAACGCCGTCATGCGCAGGGGCAGCCAGTCCATCAATTCAAATGCGCGCCCTGCGAAAAGGCCGAAGGCACCGGTATCGCCGTCGCGCGCGCCGCCCCAGCGGTCGTGCAGCAGGGCGGCCAGCCGGTAGATGATGGCGCCTGCGGCGCCGAGCAGCACGAACCAGACGATCACACCGAAC
>CAZVDN010000059.1:11692-13501 GCA_964625665.1 uncultured Streptomyces sp.
GGCTTCGCGCAGCAGGCCCAGCTCGATGGCAACCCGCGCGATTTCGCCGGGCGTCAGTTCGCCGGCGGTATCACCGCGCCAGCCCGCGATCACCGCGCGTGCGCGCGCCACATCGGCTGCGCGCAGGGCCGCGGCGACGTCCGTATAAAAATGGCTGAACTGGCGAAAACCCAGCGCCAGATAAAGCACCGCAACGTTCCACAGCAGCACGGTGATCCAGCTCAGCTGCCGCGACAGCAGGTGCACGATGACGACAATCAGCGCCGCAGGCAGCACCGCCAGCGTCCAGGAAATGACGCCATCACGGTATTGCCCGGCGTTGAGCGACTGCGCCAGCCGGTTCACGTAGCGCGCAAATGCCGTATAGAGCATGTTGCCGGTGCGCAGCGGCCGCCACTGCTCAAGCAGCAAGGCAAGGATCAGGGTAAGAAATGTCATGACGGAAAGGCCAATGCTACGGGCGCACACACTGCGCTCAGGCCTGCACTATAAGTCAGGCCGCGCTTTCACTCAATCGCCGCCAAACCAGCGTGCGGTTGTTGGCGGGCATCGACACATCCCGTACGAAATCGAAACCGTTTGCCGCGGCCAGTACGCAGACCGCCTCGAAATCGCGGATGCCACTGGCCGGGTCGCGCGACTTCAGCCAGCGATCGAACTCTGCATTGCTCGCCGCGGTAAATGCGCCCTGATAATTGAAAGGCCCGTAAACGGCGAGTACCGCACCGGGCGACAGCACGCCGCGCAGACCGCGGAAGAACCGACCGACCAGCGGCCAGGCCATGATGTGCAGCGTGTTGGCGGTAAACGCCGCATCGTAGGGTCCTGGCGGCCAGTCGCCGGCCACATCGAGCGCCAGCGGCGGGCGCAGATTGGGCAGCGGTGCCTCGTCCAGCCAGGCGCGGATGCCGGCGTGATGCACCGGCAATTCGCTGGTCTGCCAGACGAGATGCGGCAGGCCGGCGGCAAAATGCACCGCATGCTGTCCGGTGCCGGAGCCGATCTCGAGCACGGACCGGCAGCCGGCAAAAGCGTCAAGCAAAACTTCGAGCAACGGGCCGCGGTTGCGCTCGCAGGCTTCGGCGTACGGTTTTTCCATGCAGACGCCTGCGCTAGAGCCAGCAGGCTTCGTAGCCGAGGAAGCGCATCAGTTCGTCGCGGCGCTGCATGGTGTCCTGATACCCGAGCTTGATCAGCGCGCGACAGAAATCACGCTCGAACAGCAGATAACTGACGAGGTTCGAGCCGCTGCGCTTCAGTGCGCCGAGCGTGAACAGCAGCGAGCGGATGGTCAGCGGCAGCGAGCGTACATGATCGACGGCGACTTTCTCCAGCGCTTCGCTCGGCGACAGCACGCGGAAGTCGACTTCATGCAGAGGCATGTTGTTCTTCTCGCGGATCTCGCGCGGCATCAGGCTCAGCGTGCGGTTGATGCGCTGCAGCCGCTCGAGATCGACTTCAAGACTGTCGAGAAAAATGCTGTTCAGGCAGTGGCCGGCAATCTGCGCCAGCGAGGGGTAGGTATCGGTTTTGATGCGCTCGGGCTGCGCCTGCAGCTGGCGGCCGACGCCGATCACGAACAGGCGCTCGGCGCCCAGATGCAGTGCCGGACTGACCGGCGCGATCTGCCGCATCGAACCGTCGCCGAAGTACTCGCGGTTGATATGCACCGCGGGAAACACAAACGGCAGTGCCGACGAGGCGAGCAGGTGCTCGGGCCCGATCTTCGCCGGAATGCCGATGCGGCGCGCGCGCGCCCAGGGTTCGATGCCGGACGCCCCCTGAAAAAAAGTCACCGACTGCCCGGAG
>CAZVDN010000060.1:0-13452 GCA_964625665.1 uncultured Streptomyces sp.
CGTTGACCGCGTCGTTTTCACGAGGCAACACGCGCATGACGCGGTTCTGTTTAACCTGAACAGTCAGGTTCGAGCCGAGGCCGCAATGAGGACTGACCGACGGACGGCGGCTCAGTTCCCAGGTGCGCGCGCTGTAACGGAACGGCTTCGAGGTCAATGCGCCGACCGGGCACAAATCGATCGAATTGCCCGACAACTCCGAATCGACGGTCTTGCCGACGAAGGAAATGATTTCCGAATGCTCGCCACGGCCGATCATGCCGAGCTCCATGATGCCGGCAATTTCCTGGCCGAAACGCACACAGCGCGTGCAATGAATGCAGCGCGTCATGTCGGTCGAAATCAGCGGGCCGAGGTCCTTGTTGTTGACGACGCGTTTGGGTTCGGCATAACGCGAATCGCTGCCGCCGTAACCGACGGAAAGGTCCTGCAGCCGGCACTCGCCGCCCTGATCGCAGATCGGGCAATCGAGCGGATGGTTGATCAGCAGAAACTCCATCACGCTTTTCTGCGCCTTGATCGCCTGCTCGGAGTGCGTCTGCACCTTCATGCCGTTGGTCACCGGCGTGGCGCAGGCCGGCAGCGGTTTGGGCGCCTTCTCGACCTGCACGAGGCACATGCGGCAGTTCGCCGCGATTGAAAGCTTTTCGTGGTAGCAGAAATGCGGAATGTAAATCTTCGCCTGATTCGCAGCATCCATCACGGTGCTGCCGTCAGCCACTTCGAGTTTCTTGCCGTCGATTTCGATTTCGAGCATGGCGGTCCGCGTCAGATGTAGTCCGGCACCAGGCACTTTTTGTGCTCGATGTGGTACATGAATTCGTCACGATAATGCTTGAGGAAGGCGCGCACCGGCATCGCCGCTGCGTCGCCCAGCGCACAGATCGTGCGTCCCTGGATGTTTTCGGCAACCTGATTGAGCATGTCGAGGTCTTCAGGTTTGCCCTTGCCGTGTTCAATGCGATCGACCATGCGGTAAAGCCAGCCCGTGCCCTCGCGGCAAGGCGTGCATTGCCCGCACGATTCTTCGTAGTAGAAATACGACAGCCGCAACAGCGATTTCACCATGCAGCGGGTTTCATTCATGACGATGACCGCGCCGGAGCCGAGCATCGAACCCGCCTTGGCGATCGAGTCATAGTCCATGTCGGTGGCCATCATGATTTCAGCGGGCAGCACCGGCATTGAGGAGCCCCCGGGAATCACCGCCTTCAATTTGACGCCGTCACGCATGCCGCCGGCCATTTCCAGAAGTTTCGGAAACGGCGTGCCGAGTTTGATTTCGTAATTGCCGGGGCGCGCAACGTCACCCGAAACCGAGAAAATCTTGGTACCACCGTTGTTCGGCTTGCCGAGCGCCAAAAACGCGTCAGGGCCGTTGTTGATGATCCACGGCACTGCGGAAAAGGTTTCGGTGTTGTTGATCGTCGTCGGCTTGCCGTATAGGCCGAAGCTGGCCGGGAACGGCGGCTTGAACCGCGGCTGCCCCTTCTTGCCTTCGAGCGATTCCAGCAACGCGGTTTCCTCACCGCAGATATAAGCGCCCCACCCGTGGTGGTTGTAAAGCTGAAAATTGAATCCGCTGCCGAGAATATTGTCGCCCAGATAGCCGGCGGCGCGCGCTTCATCAACCGCCGCTTCGACGCGTTCGAACACTTCCCAGATTTCACCGTGAATGTAGTTGTAGCCGACCGCCGTGCCGGTGGCGTAGCCGGCGATGGCCATGCCTTCGATCAACGCATGGGGGTTGTAGCGCAGAATGTCGCGGTCCTTGAATGTGCCCGGCTCGCCTTCGTCCGAATTGCACACCAGATACTTTGCGCCGGGAAACTGGCGCGGCATGAAGCTCCACTTCAGTCCAGTCGGAAAGCCCGCGCCGCCGCGTCCGCGCAACGCCGATTTTTTGACGTCCGCAATGACCTGCTCGGGGGGAATTTTTTCAGACAGGATCTTACGCAGTGCGGCGTAACCGCCGCGCGCCTCATAGTCCTTGATGCTCCAGTTTGCGCCGTTGATGCCCTTCATGATGACGGCATCAGGCCCGAACATATCAGCGGCAAACGGCGGTACGGGCAGACCCATTACTTGAGCTCCTCGATCAGCTTGTCGAGTTTGTCCGCAGTCATCGCGCACAACATCTTCTTGTTATTGCGGATCACGACCGGCGCATCACCGCAGGCGCCCATGCATTCGGACTCCTTGAGCGTAAAAGCGCCGTCCGCTGTGGTCTCGCCGAATCCGATGCCGAGCTTCTGTTTCAGATGCTCAGCCGCCCTGGTCGCACCCTGCAGCGCGCACGGCAGATTCGTGCAGATCGCCAGCTTGTTGCGCCCCACCGGTTTCAGATCGTACATCGTGTAAAAGCTTGCCACCTCGTAAACGGCAATCGGCGGCATGCCGAGGTAGGCGGCGACAAAATCCATGGTTTCCGTCGACAACCAGCCCTTTTCGTCCTGAGCGATGGTCAGCGCCGCCATCACTGCGGACTGCTTCTGGTCGGCAGGATATTTGGCGACGGCCTTGTCGATCTTCGCCAGCGAATCAGGGCTCAAATGCATGGGAGCGTTCATCGGTCGATTTCCCCGAACACGATCTCGATGGTGCCGATGATGGCGACCACGTCGGCAATCATGTGCCCGCGCGACAACTCATCGATGGCGGACAGGTGCGTAAAGCTGGGGGAACGGATCTTCATGCGATAAGGCTTGTTGGCGCCGTCGGATACGAGATAGATGCCGAATTCGCCTTTCGGATGTTCAATACCGGCATAGGCTTCGCCGGCCGGCACATGCATGCCCTCGGTGAAGAGCTTGAAATGATGGATCAGCTCTTCCATGTTCGATTTCATGGCCATGCGCGAGGGCGGCGCGATCTTGTGATCGTCCGTCATCACCGGCCCCGGATTCTTGCGCAGCCATTCCACACACTGCTTGATGATGCGGTTGGCTTGACGCATTTCCTCGATGCGCACGAGGTAACGGTCATAACAGTCGCCGTTGACGCCGACGGGAATGTCGAAATCGAGCCGGTCGTAGACCTCATAGGGCTGGTTCTTGCGCAAATCCCACTCAATGCCCGAACCACGCAGCATCGGCCCGGTGAAACCCAGCGCATAGGCGCGCTCAGGCGAAACGACACCGATGCCGACCGTGCGCTGCTTCCAGATGCGATTGTCGCGGTAAACACCGCCCGGCCGGTAATACGCGGCGTGCATGCGCGCGCCCGACACCGCCTCATAAACGTCGAAGAGGTCTTCGCGCTCGCGGAAGCAGTACAAAAACATCGTCATGGCACCGAGGTCGAGGCCGTGACATCCCAACCCGAGCAGGTGCGCCAGAATGCGCGTGATCTCATCGAACATCACGCGGATGTACTGGGCACGCTCGGGCACTTCGATGCCCAGCAGCTTTTCGATGGCCAGCACGTAGGCGTGCTCGTTGCACATCATGGTGCAGTAATCGAGACGATCCATGTAGGGCACCGACTGCAGGAAGGTGCGGTGCTCGGCGAGTTTTTCCGTCGCCCGATGCAGCAGGCCGATATGCGGGTCGGCACGCACGATGGTTTCGCCATCGAGTTCAAGCACAAGGCGCAGCACGCCGTGGGCCGCAGGGTGCTGCGGCCCGAAGTTCATCGTGTAATTGCGGATGTCCGACATATCAGCCCTTGCGGAACCCCGCCCCGGTGGCGTAGTTCTCTTCGCGCACGATGCGCGGCGTTATTTCGCGCGGATCAATGGTCACCGGTTGGTAGATCACACGGCGTTGATCGGGGTCGTAACGCATTTCCACGTTGCCTGAAATCGGAAAGTCCTTGCGGAACGGATGCCCGATGAAGCCGTAATCGGTCAGAATGCGCCGCAGATCCGGGTGACCGTTAAAAATAATGCCGAAAAGATCGAATGCCTCGCGTTCGAACCAGTTGGCCGAAGGCCAGACGCCGACGACCGAATCGATCAATGGCATGTCGTCGTCAGCGGCAAACACCCGAACACGCAGCCGATTATTGCGACTGACGCTGAGCAGATGGTAGACCGCGGCGAACCGCGCCCCTTCCCAGCGGCCATCACCGTAGGTCTTGTAATCCATGCCACAGACGTCGATCACCTGCTCGAAGCGCAACTCCGGATCGTCGCGCAACAGCGTCATCGATTCAACGGCATTTTCAGGTTTGACCGTGACAGTGACCTCGCCCAGCGCATCGGCGACCCCGGTCATCCGGTCGCCCAGCAAGGCCTTGACCTTTTCGGCCAGCAATTCGGTGCGCGCGCTCATCTATCGGGCAATCGTGTTGGTGCGTTTGATCTTGTTTTGCAGCTGGATGATGCCGTAAAGCAGCGCTTCTGCCGTCGGCGGACATCCGGGAACGTAAATATCAACAGGCACGACGCGATCACAGCCACGCACCACAGAATACGAATAGTGGTAATAGCCGCCGCCGTTGGCACAGGACCCCATGGAAATGACCCAGCGCGGCTCCGCCATCTGGTCATAGACCTTGCGCAAAGCGGGCGCCATCTTGTTGCATAGCGTGCCGGCAACGATCATGACGTCGGATTGGCGGGGGCTCGGACGGAAAACGATGCCGAAACGGTCAAGATCGTAGCGCGATGCGCCTGCATGCATCATTTCGATCGCACAGCAGGCCAGACCAAAAGTTACGGGCCACATCGAACCGGTGCGGGTCCAGTTGATCAGGTTATCAACCGTCGTGGTCAGGTATCCCTGCTGCATCAACCCCGCGTCATTCGCGCCCATTAAAACCCCGATCTTTCAATCTCATCGCCCCGCTATTTCGATCGTCCGAAGTCATTCACGCACTTCGGAATCGCGCCTGCAACATACTTCGCGATTCTATCCCCTGAATGCACCCAGGGTCAACGCAGAACCCCTTATCGTTTCAACTGCTTGCACCGATTCCGCGGTGCAATAGCGGAACCGGTTTTTCGACCGGTTCCGCAACCGGTCAAGACTTCTCCGGTTTCGCCGAACGGTGGCAACCGATCATGCCGCAAAACACCGATTTTGAACTCACATCGCAGTAGCCGAGCTCGCGCAGCAAATCGGACAGTTCGGCCGCGGAATAAAACATCTCAAGCGCGTTGATAAAGTATTTTTTGCAATTGAGCGCCGCCTCGTTGCTGCGGAACAAAAACCCGGTGAACGCCAGGCACATGCGCAGGTAGGCGTAATACATCTTTTCCACCACCGGATTCGCCGGCCGCAACATGTCGCAGTGATAAAAATGTCCGCCCGGCTTGAGCACGCGCAGGATCTCGCTGAAAACCGTGCGCACACGCAGGTGACGGGAGGCAAACTGCAGCGTCACCACATCAAAGTGATTGTCGGGAAACGGCAGCTTGTGCACATCGCCGATGACGCTGTGAATATGAAAGCCGCGATCGGATGCGCGCTGACGGCCGACCGCCTGCATTTCCGCACTGCGGTCGATCGCATGCACCTCGAGGGTCGGCTCACGCTGCAACAAGGCGATACCGATCGCATTGGTGCCGGCGCATACATCCAAAGTGCGCTGCCCCGGCTTCAAATCCACGACGGACATGAAGGCGTTCAAAAACCAGTTCCAGAGCCCGAGACTGGCGACATAGTTGGCGCGGTCGTAATACGGCGCAACGTCGGCAAAAACGCGGTTCAACTCCTTCGTCCAAACCATGTTGAAGCGCTCTTCGCGCAACTGTTCGCGAACCGCAATCGGCGGGGGGGGACTCATGACAGACTGACCTCCTGAAATATTCGTTAAACGTTGTGCTGCGTATATTTATTGTTCGGCACCCTGCTCAGAGCGCAGCCAGACTCATTGCCGTCCATACGGTAGCAGCGATCGTCACCGCGTAGACGATGCCCGCGACCAGCGTGTCGGCGCGCACACCAAAATCATAAACCGTAATGCGCAACCGGTGTGCGGCACTCCACAACGTCAGAAAAACGGTCGCCACGATCGCCAGCTTGACCAACCCGATCGACGCAAAAGCACGCAACCGGTCATATTGCAGCAGATCGGGCACATGCCCGGTCGCCGCCAACAGCGTCAACAAGATCAAAACCGGGCAGACAAAGGCGCTGATCGTGCCGCCCGCCGCAAACGGCGCCCAGACAATCGGTTTATTTGACTTTGCCATGTTCAGAACGCCCCGGCGAGTATAAGTGCCACGATTGAAACTGCAATCCATGCACCGTAGTGCAGTCCGGCGATCACCCAGCCCGGCAAAAATTCCTCGCCGATCTGCACCGGCAGCGCTTTTGGCGTCAGATTGAACCAAGTCACACTGTGGTAAACCGCAAACGCCAGCGCAAAACCGTGAAACACGATGCTGGCGGGCGTTTGCAGCGCGGCCAGAAACGCGTCGTAGGCCGCCTGCCCTTGTGCCAGTCGCGCCAATCCGACCACCAGCAGCAAGGCATAGGCGCCGATAAACAGGCAGGTCAATTCGCGCACCATGTAGCGCACATATCGCGGGTGGTCGAAAAACCAGGTCACCCTCAGCACTTCGCGAACAAACGGATTGCGGCTCATTTTTTCGTCCATGGCATCAGGTGCACCCCGTACCACTCGACTGTGCTGGCAATCTTGACCTGTTGCAACGCGCTGGCCGGATCGACATGCTCCGGACACACCTCCGAGCAGGCCCCGGCAAAGGAACATTCCCAGACGCCCTCGGTCGCGGCGATTTCCTGTTGACGCTCTTCCCGGCCGCCATCGCGCGAGTCGAGATTGTAGCGATGCGCCATCGAGATCGCCGCGGGGCCGATGAATTTCGGCGTCAGGCCGTATTCCGGACAGGCGGCGTAACACAACATGCAGTTGATGCAGAGCGTGTATTGCTTGAAGCGTTTGAGTTCTGCGGGCGTCTGGAGATACTCGCCTTCGCTGAACGGTTTTTCGTTTTTTGGAATCAGATATGGTTTGACGCGGCGGAACTTGTTGATGAAATCATCGATCACCGTCACCAGATCGCGCTCGACCGGAAAATGCGCGAGCGGTTCGACGCGAATCACGCCCTCATAGCTGCGCAGAAAGGACTTGCAGGCCAGCTTCGGCTCGCCGTTGATCATCATCCCGCAACTGCCGCACACCGCCATATGGCAGGACCAGCGGTAATTCAGCGTCGGGTCGATCGTCTCCTTGATGCGGTTCAGCGCATCAAGCACCACCCATTCTTCCTCGCAGGCCACCGAGTAGCGCTGGAAATACGGCTTCTCGTCCGTTTCCGGGTTGTAGCGCATTACTTCGAGTTCAACCACACGCTCGCTCATTGGTGGCCTCCCGAATAATCACGAACCCCGGGCTGCGACTTCGTGATCACCACATCAAGGTAATCTATGCGCGGCGCTGCACTGGACTGGAAATACGCCAGCGAGTGTCGCAGGAATTTATTGTCGTCGCGGGCGGTGAAACCCCGCCGCTGGTGCGCACCGCGCGACTCCGTGCGCGCCAGCGCGCAGGCCGTCACCGCCTCTGCGCAATCCAGCATCGATCCCAGTTCAAGCGCCTGCAGGAGATCGGTGTTGTAGACGTTGGTCTTGTCGGTCAGCTCGACGTTCGCATAACGGCGACGCAACTCGCCGAGCTTCTCGCAGGCCGCATTCAGCCCGCCCGCTTCCCGGTAGATGCCGGCGTTTTCTTCCATCGTGTTCATCATTTCACGGCGCAGCCCGGCAATCGATTCGCCACTGCCGCGCTCGAACAATGCCCGCAGGCGCCCCTGCGCCTCATCCGCCCGCGCCGCAAGCGCCGCGTCATTGCCCGCCTTGGCACCGGAGGACAGATATTCGATCGCGCTCAATGCCGCACGCCGTCCGAACACCAGCAACTCGGTCAGTGAATTCGAGCCCAATCGATTGGCGCCGTTGATGCTGACGCAGGCGCATTCGCCGGCTGCAAACAGACCGGGCAGCGGCGTCGCCGCGCGGATGTCCGTATGGATGCCGCCCATCATGTAATGCACGACGGGGCGCACCGGCACCGGCTCATTGACCGGATCAACGCCGAGATAACTGATCGCCATGTCACGCACCAGCGGCAGGCGCTCGTTGATTTTCTTTTCGCCAAGATGACGCAGATCGAGCAGCATGCAATCGCCGTATTTGGTCGGCAGCATGTTGCTCTTTTTCTGTTCGTGCCAGAACGCCTGGCTCACGCGATCGCGCGGCCCGAGTTCCATGGTTTTCAATTGCGGTTTGCCCACCGGCGTTTCCGGCCCCATGCCGTAATCCTGCAGAAAGCGGCGGCCGTTTTTGTTCAGCAGAATTCCGCCCTCGCCGCGGCAGGCTTCCGTGAGCAGCGTGCCGGTATTGGGCAGCCCGGTTGGGTGATACTGGACAAACTCCATGTCCTTAAGAGGAACACCGGCGCGATAGGCGAGCGCCATGCCGTCACCGGTCTTGATCGCACCATTGGTCGTGAACGGGAACATCCGCCCGGCACCGCCGCCCGCAATGATGACTGCGCGTGCCTGAAACTGCCGCATCTGGCCGCTGCGCATTTCGATGGCGGTAAACCCCTGGCAGCGACCATCATCGACGATCAGGTCGGTGGCATAGAACTCATCAAAGCGGCGAATCGATGGAAATTGCAACGACGTCTGGAACAAGGTGTGCAGAATGTGGAAACCGGATTTATCCGCGGCAAACCAGGTGCGCTGCTTTTTCATGCCGCCGAAAGGGCGCACCGCCACCGAACCGTCAGGCTCGCGGCTCCACGGGCAGCCCCAATGCTCCAGCTGCAGCAATTCCTTCGGCGCTTCCTGCACCAGATAATCAACGGCATCCTGATCGCACAACCAGTCGCCGCCGCCGACCGTGTCATTGAAATGGTGGTCGAGGCTGTCGTCGGGCTTAATGACGCCCGCCGCCCCGCCCTCCGCGGCACAGGTATGGCTGCGCATCGGATAAACCTTGGAGATGAGACTGATGGTCAGCGTCGGGTCGGTCTGTGCCAGCGCGATTGCCGCGCGCAAACCGGCACCGCCCGCCCCGATGATGGCAACGTCTGAACGAATGATTTCCATCAATGCGCCTCCGCGCGAAGGAAGCAACAGGGAAAATCCGCGATCTGCAGCGGATCAGTCAGTAAAGACAGGTATTGCATCCCGCGCGGCATTGCGCCGACGGCAGGGGAACGACCTAGACGGTCACTCCCACTCGAGCGCGCCTTTTTTCCACTCGTAGGCGAAACCGACGACAAGGATCGCCAGGAATACAACCATGGCCCAGAACCCGAACGAACCGAGTTCTCGGAGAACGATGGCCCACGGAAATAGGAAGGCGATTTCAAGATCAAACAGAATGAACAGAATGGCAACGAGGTAATAGCGCACGTCGAACTTCATGCGCGCATCCTCGAACGCTTCGAACCCGCACTCGTAGGGCGACAACTTCTCGCTGTCCGGCTTGTGCACGCCGAGCAGCCGTCCGGCCACCCCGCCCAGAAAAATCGGCGCCAGCCCGACGACGGCGCCGACGATGATGAACAGCAAGATCGGAAAATAGTTGGCTAGCATGGAAAAACCGGCCCGTCCGCGTTGAAAAATCTTTGGAGGCGGTATCCCGCCTGACGCTAATCATAACCGTAGTTTGATCAATAATGACCGTGATGACGTTGCGTTGATTCTGCCAGAGCGAATCCGCCAACACTTGATATCGATCAAACAAAAGCACTTTGAACCTGGTGCCGACGGAGAGACTCGAACTCTCACGGCTTTCGCCACCGCCCCCTCAAGACGGCGTGTCTACCAATTCCACCACGTCGGCACTGCCACTGCAAATCCCGCGGCCTGCGCTGCGGGACACTTCAAAAACGGCGTTTTATTTCGGTATTTCCTTGACCTTCGAATCAGCATCGGTTGCCGCTTTTTCCGGCACCGGCGCCGCATCCTGCGTCGCGGCCGGCGCGCTGCTTGCCGGCGGTGTCGCCATCACGCCCTTGTGCTCGCCGCGATGCGCGGAAAACCAGGTCAAGCCAAGGCTCGTCAGAAAAAATATCGTTGCCAGCACCGAGGTCGAGCGGCTCAGAAAATTGGCCGAACCGCTTGAACCGAAGAGACTGCCCGAACTGCCGCCACCGAAGGCCGCGCCCATGTCGGCGCCCTTGCCGTGCTGCAGCAGAACGAGACCAATGATCCCGATCGCGGCAATGACGTGAATCACAAGCACCAAAGCTTCCATGTGAACCCCTTATCCGTCTTAACTGCGCGGCACGGCGGCCTGGCAGATTGCCATGAATTCGTCCGCCACCAACGATGCCCCGCCAATCAACCCGCCATCAATATCGGGCTGCGCAAACAATTCCGCCGCATTGGCGGCCTTGACGCTGCCCCCATACAAAATCTGCAACGCGCCGGCCACCGCAGCGTCCTGCCCCGCAATGCGCTGGCGAATAAACGCATGCACTGCCTGTGCCTGCGCGGGCGATGCGGTCTTGCCGGTGCCAATCGCCCACACCGGTTCGTAGGCAACCACCGCGCGCGCCAGCGATGCCACGCCGGACGCCGCAATGATCGCGTCAATCTGGCGCCCGACCACGGCTTCCGTGATTCCGGCTTCGCGTTCCTGCAAACTCTCACCGACACACAAAATCGGCAGCAACCCGGCCTTGCGTGCTGCTTCAAACTTGGCAGCAACGATCGCGTCGCTGTCACCGAAAATTGCGCGACGCTCGGAATGTCCGACGATCGCATATTTGCAACCGAAATCGGTCAGCATGGTTGCCGTAATCGCGCCCGTATAGGCGCCGGCACCGAACTGGCTGACATCCTGCCCGCCCCAGGCAACGCTCGAATCACCGAGTATCTGCTGGGCCTGCGCGAGATAGGTAAACGGCACGCAGACTGCCGCTTCCACACCGCGCAGCGCGCCCGCAGACGCACGCACCTGCTCGAGCAAACGGCGATTGGCGACCAGTTCGCCATTGGATTTCCAGTTGCCTGTGACCAGCTTGCTGCGCATCGGACCGACCGCGTCTTAAAACCGTCGGATTTTAGCCGCGCAGGCCTGTCCGGTCAATGCGAAAACGTTCAAAAATCGCAGCAATGACCTTGATAATTTTGGATAATTCTTTGCCGCTCAGGCACGAACCTCGCCTTCGACCGCCTCCGCAATCGAGCCGGCGAGGCGCGTCACAACCTTTCTCGAGCGCCCTTCCACCATGACGCGGATCAACGGTTCGGTTCCCGAGGCGCGGAGCAGCACCCGCCCATCCCCTTTGAGTGCCGCCTCCGCGGCCGCCACGGCGCCGCGCACAGCGCGGCTTTGCGCAAAATCGAACGCCCGCTTGACGCGAACATTGACCAGCACCTGCGGATACAAATTTACGCCGGTCGCGGCCTGCGGCAACGTCACGCCGCCGTCACGCAATGCGGCAAGAACCTGCAACGCCGAAACGATGCCGTCGCCCGTCGTGTGCTGATCAAGACAAACAATGTGACCCGAGTTCTCACCGCCCAGCAGCCAGCCGCGCTTTTTCAGCAGTTCCAGCACATAACGGTCGCCGACCGCGGATCGCGCGAACGGTATCCGCGCTTTGGCCAGCGCCTGCTCCAGACCGAAATTGGTCATCAACGTGCCGACCACGCCACCGCGAAGTTTCTTGGCGCGCTTTCGCGCTGCGGCAATCACATACAACAAGCGGTCGCCATCGTAAATTTCGCCCGCGGAATCAACCATGACCAGCCGGTCGCCATCGCCATCAAGCGCAATGCCGAGGTCGGCGCGCGCACGGGTCACCGCTTTCTGCAGCGCGGCCGGATGGGTCGCGCCGCATTCGCGGTTGATATTGAGGCCATCCGGGGATTGACCGATGGTGACGACGTCCGCCCCCAGTTCATGAAAAACGTGCTCGGCCACGTGATAGCTCGCCCCGTTGGCACTGTCCACCACGATGCGCATGCCATGCAGATCGAGGTCTGACGGAAACGTGCTTTTGCAAAACTCGATATAACGCCCCGCTGCATCGTCAACGCGGCGCGCCTTGCCGAGGCTGGCTGATTTTCCGCATTGCAATGGACGATCCAGCCCCGCCTCAATGGCCATCTCAACGGCATCCGGCAGCTTCGCGCCATCACCGGAAAAAAACTTGATGCCGTTGTCATCATAGGGATTGTGCGATGCGCTGATGACAATGCCGGCCGAGAGACGCAGGGCCCGCGTCAGATAGGCGACCCCCGGTGTCGGCATCGGTCCGACCAGCAGTACATCCACGCCGGCGGCGGACAATCCCGCCTCCAGTGCCGATTCCAGCATGTAGCCGGAGATCCGCGTGTCCTTGCCGATCAATACGGCCGGCCGGTCACCGCGCCCGCCGGCCCGGGCGAGAACCCGGCCCGCGGCATAACCCAGACGCAAAACGAAATCCGGCGTGATCGGCGCCTCTCCCACCTTGCCGCGTATGCCATCGGTACCGAAATATTTTCTTTTCATCTTGAGTTCATCACTTATTTCAGCAATGTTCCGTTGCAAGCCCCTGCCGCGCCGACCGCCTGCCAGACTGCCAGTGCATCACGCGTCGCCGCCACATCATGCACACGCACGATATGTGCACCGTTCTGCACGGCGATCAATGCAGCGGCCACGCTGGCGTGCAGACGCCCGGCCGCATCGCGTCCGGTAATCTGCCCGAGCATCGACTTGCGTGAAATGCCCGCGAGCAAAGCAATCCCCTCCGGCGCGGTTTCTTTCAGGCGTTTGAGCAACTGAAGATTATGCGCCAGTGTCTTGCCGAAACCAAAACCCGGATCAACGACGATGCGCTCGGCCGGAACACCTGCATGCCGCGCTGCACTGACGCGCGCAGCCAGAAAAGCCGCGACGTCCGCAACAACATCGTCATACCGCGGGGCATTCTGCATGGTCGCCGGCGCACCGCGCTTATGCATCAGGCAGACGGCCGCATTTCCCTCAGCCGCAGCCGCCAGCGCGCCGGCCGACTGCAAAGCTTCAATGTCATTGATCATCGAGGCACCGGCCTTCACGGCCTCGCGCATCAATTCGGGTTTGCGTGTATCGATTGAAACCGGCACAGCCAGACCGGCCAGCCGCTCAAGGACCGGCAGCACGCGGCGGCGCTCCTCGTCGAGACTGACATCCGCCGCGCCCGGGCGCGTCGATTCACCGCCAATGTCGATGATATCGGCGCCCTCCTCAACCAGTCTGTGCGCATGCGTAGCGGCTGCCGCCGCGGAACCGTAAAGCCCGCCATCGGAAAAGGAATCCGGCGTCACATTGACGACGCCCATGATCAGCGGACGATCGAAATCAAGCGTGAATTTACCGCACAAAAGACGCATCAGAATCAGGAACCCGCAGAACGGCAATCAGTCCGCATCGGAAAACGCGACCGCACATGCGCACGGCCGCTTCCCGCCGATTCGGTCAGGTCGTACCGGGCGCAGCAGTCGCTGCGGCGCTCGGCGGAACATCTTTGGGCGGCACGCTGGTC
>CAZVDN010000061.1:0-284 GCA_964625665.1 uncultured Streptomyces sp.
CCGGAATCGCCGCGCGGAAAAAGCCGGCGATTTCGTCGCCGTATTTTTCCACCAGCGGCACATGACGGCGCGCCGGCGGCGCGTCGTCGCCGGCGGCCGGCGCTGCCGGTGCCACCGCCACCGCGGCGGCAGCCGCAGCGGCGACCGGCTGCGCCGTGCCGAACTTCTCGTGCTTCAAGATCGCGGCTGTCATTTCAGGCCACCTTGATTTTGAAACTGCTCGCGTATTTCTTCGGGTCCTTGCCGTCCCACACCACGCCGTCGATCAGTTTCGAGGTGCGGAA
>CAZVDN010000061.1:379-13396 GCA_964625665.1 uncultured Streptomyces sp.
CACCTGTGCTGCGGTTGCTGCCTGTTTGTAAATGTCGACGCGATTGACCTTCTTCGCGATCGCCAGATAGTCGGGGTCTTCCTTCAAGAGGCCCCAGCGGCGGTGCTGCGTCAGGAACCACATGCCGTCCGAAAGATACGGATAGTTGACCATGCCCTCGTTGTAAAACTTCATGTAATCCGGGTCGTCCCATTTTTTGCCGATGCCGTTTTCGTAACGTCCTAGCATGCGCGCGAGAATCACGTCGGAATCCGTGTTCACATAGGATTTGTCCGCCACCGTCTGTGCCGTTTTTTGGCGGTTCGACAGCGATGAATCGATCCAGCGGCCGGCCTCAAGAATGGCTGCGGTCATGGCGCGGGCCGTGTTCGGGTATTTCTTCACCCATTCATCGGTGGTGCCGAGCGTTTTCTCCGGGTGGTCTTTCCAGATCGCCTGTGTGGTCTCGGCCGTGAAGCCGATACCGTCAACGATCGCGCGGTTGCCCCAGGGTTCGCCGACGCAATAACCGTCCATGTTGCCGACGCGCATGTTGGCGACCATTTGCGGCGGCGGCACGGTGATGATTTTGGCATCGGTGAACGGATTGATACCGTTGGCCGCCAGCCAGTAATAAATCCACATCGCGTGGGTGCCGGTCGGAAAGGTCTGCGCAAAGGTGTATTCGCGCTTTTCCTTGTCCATCAGCGTTTTCAGAGTCGCACCGTCCTTGACGCCCTTTTCGTTGAGCTTCTTCGACAGCGTGATGGCCTGGCCGTTGTGGTTGAGGTTCATCAGGACGGCCATGTCTTTTTTCGGCCCGCCGATGCCCATCTGCACGCCGTAGATCAGGCCGTAGAGCACATGCGCTGCATCGAGTTCGCCGTTGACCAGCTTGTCGCGCACCGAGGCCCACGAGGCTTCCTTGGTCGGAATGATTTTGATGCCGTATTTCTTGTCGAACTCCATGACGTTGGCCATGACCACGCTGGAGCAGTCAGTCAGCGGTATGAACCCGATCTTCACTTCCTTCTTTTCGGGCGCATCGGAACCAGCGGCCCAGGCCACGCTGCGGATCGAATCAGGAACGAGGCTCATGATCGCCGCCCCCGTCAGCAGGCTGCCGCGTCGCAGAAATTCGCGCCGTTCGCTGTCGGCATTGGCTGCAACCTCGGTTTGAATGCCGGTGTTGATCTCATTGTTTGCTCCGTCGCTCATGATTCACTCCTGTGAAAAAAAACGTTTCGGTCACGTCGGGCCCGGCAGCGGCCCAAAACAAAACGGCGTCCGCTCCAGCAGCAAAATCGCCGCAGGAACAGGACGCCGTTGTCCGTTACCAGCACCGGCCCGCCATTGGACGCAGTGCGCTATGCCCTTTCTTCAGCAAGCGCTGTGCCAATGGCGAAAATTGTTTATATGTTAATGTTTAAAAACGACTTTCTTTGTATTTCCGGGAAAAATGTGAGCGCATGCTCATGCACTGTTGCAGTGCACCAATCCAGACGGATGCATTGAAATGGGGTGCGCCAGGAGGGGCGCGAGCGGCGACCGCTCAGGCGATCAGGTCGGAAACTGCGATCAGCTGGCGCGCCACGTCGGCGAGGCGCGAGTTGTTTTCCATGGCACGCTTGCGCAACGCCCGGTAGGCCTCGTCTTCGGAAAAGCCGCGGCTCTTCATCAGCAGGCCTTTGGCGCGTTCGATCACCTTGCGGTCGGCCAGCTTTTCCTCGATTTCCTCGACTTCGCGCTTCAGGGCGTAATACTGGTCGAAACGCGCCACCGCGGCATCGATGATCGGGCCGATGCGCTCGGCCGACATGCCGTCGACCACATAGGCGCTGACACCGGCCTGGGTGGCCGCGCGGATTTTTTCGCTCTCGCCATCGTGCGTAAACATCACGATCGGCCGCGGATCGTCGCGCGTCAGCACAATAAGGTTTTCCAGCGTGTCGCGGTCCGGAGAATCGGTGTCGATGATGACAATATCGGGCTTGATCGCCGCGACCTGACCATGCAGATCGAAGGTCGAGGGCAGATAAGCGACGACCTCATGCCCGGCAAGCGCAAGTGCCTGCTGCAGCACCTCGGCGCGCTCCACCACATCGTCAACAATCATGACCTTCAGCGTCATTGCCCAGCCCTTCAAGGCACCTCAGGCCGCTGCGAGACTGCCGGTCTCCACGGCGACAATCGCCTTGGCCTGATTCATGTCCGTAGTATAGCCGGCGGTGAACAAACAGGTCGCGAGCTGGTTGACGATCGGCAACGGCACCGGCGTTTCACCGGCCAGCGCGCGACGGATCCACGCCGCGGTCGCCGCCGCATTGACGCCTTCGGGCAGCGTCGCAATCTTTTTCATGACGGCGGTTTCCGCCTCGAACAGCACCTGCGTCTCGCCCTCGTAAAGATGCTCGATGCGCGGCCGGTTGAGCGGATCGGCATAGGGTTCACCGTTGGCACCGGGCAGCAACAGGGCGCGCGCGCCGGTCGCCAGCAGAAAATCACGCATCAAATCGAGCGATGAACCCTGCGCCACGCCGACCACGCGCAGGCTGTCGCCCTCGAACGGATCGATCAGGCGGGCAACCGTATGCGCAATCGAACGCACGCCGAGGCGCCCGCGCAAGGCCAGCAGATCTGCCAGGCCCGGCGCCAGCACCGCAGTCGGCACAAAGGCAATGCCGGGCTTTGCCAGCACCGCCTGCGCCTGCGCAAGGTTGGCGCACGGCATGATGCCGAGTTCGCGGAACACATAGGCGCTGGCAATGCTGCCGTCGCCGTTCAACATGCCGTGCACCAGCACCGGCACGCCGAAACGCTGCAGCAGCAGCGCCAGCAAGGGCAGCAGATTGGGCTGCTCGCGCGCACCGCCGTAGCTGGGCAACACCACCGGCAAGGCCTTCGCCGGCGGCGGTGTCAGCCGGAAGAGCCGGCCATTGATGGCACTGGTGTATCCGGCCAGTTCGGCCAGCGAAGTCGGCCGCATCTGCAGGGCCACCAGCAGGGCGCCAAGTTCCAGTTCAGGCACGCCGCCGTCGAGCATCGCGCCGAACAGCAGGCCGGCATCGTGATCGGACAAGCCGCCCTCGGCAGCATCGCCGCAGCAGAGGGATTTCAGATATTGGGCATAAGACATACGGTTCGCAGTTCAGTCAGTGGCGCGCAGTGGATAGGGGTTTCGTTCGCCGTCATGGTTTGGTTCATGCCGCAATTTCCGTCGGTGCAGCGCTGGCCTGCTCGCCGCAGAGCCGCTTGAGCTCCGGCACACAGGACCCGCACTCGGTGCCGCATTTAAGTTTCTCCTGCAACTGCGCCAGCCCGGCGCCGCCCGCCAGCACGCCGCGGATCTCGGATTCGGCAACGTCAAGACAGTTGCAGACGATACGTCCGCGGTTGAAGCTGCCGCGCGGCGGTGCCGACAGCGGCGCGAGTATCCAGGCGCGCACCGCTTCTGCGGGTGCGCCCTCGGCCATCATGTTTTTCAGCCATTCCTGGGCCACGGTTTCACCGGAGAGACAGACGCTTTGCACAATGCCGCCGTCAACCAGCGCGGATTTCTCGACGCGGCGCCGCGCGTCGATGTAACGCATGGTGCGCGTCGCATCGGCGAGATCGAATAACTGGTCGAGCCGGTCGAGCACGTCGTCATCAATCGGTGCCGCGGCATAGCCGTGCAGCATCACGACCGGATGTTCACGCCCGCCGAGCGTCAGCGTGGCGTAATCGAATGCCGACATCAGCGGCTGCAAGGCATCGCGCAGCGCCTGCACGCCTTTCGCACCATCTGTCGCAGCGGCCTCGACGCGCCGCATGGCGACCACGCGATGCGGCAGTTCGACCGCTTCGACCTCGATCGCCGCGTGCTTGAGTTCGGGTTGTTTAGAAACCGGATCAAAGGCGGGTACGGTCAGCGTGTTGACACCGGCACCGCGCATGAACTGGCTGCCCCAGTGCATCGGCATGAAGACCTGTCCCGAGCGCATTTGCGGCGAGGCTTCGACGCGCACCACGAGTTCGCCACGCCGGCTTTTCAGCCGCGCGATATCGCCGTCCTTGAGACGGCGGCGCGCCATGTCGCGGGCGTTCATCGACAAACGCGGCTCGCCCGTGTGGTTGAAGAGACGCGCGATGGTGCCGGTGCGGCTCATGCCGTGCCATTGGTCGCGCAGGCGCCCGGTGTTCAATGCCAGCGGATACCGCGCGTCGGCCTTTTCCGCCGTCGCGCGGTAACGCGCAACCACAAACTTTGCGCGCCCGCTGGCGGTAGCAAAACGCCCGTCCGTATATAACCGCTCGAGGCCGCGCGCGTCGCCCTCGCGCAGCGGCCATTGCTGAGGGCCGGCGGATTCGAGCATCGCATAGCTCAGGCCCGTGATATCGAGATCGCGTCCGCGTGTGCTTTCGCGGTGTTCGTTGAACACGGCTTCCGGCGTCGTATACGGAAACAGTTTGTCCGCGCGGGCATCGCCAAGCGCGCGGCCGAGCCGCAGCGCGAAATCGTTTGCAATCGCCCAGTCGGCGCGCGCTTCGCCGGGCGCTTTCACCGCCGCGCGCACGCGCGTAATGCGGCGTTCCGAATTGGTGACCGTGCCTTCCTTTTCGCCCCAGGTCGTCGCCGGCAACAGCAGGTCCGCATAATGGGCCGTATCGGTATTGCGATACGCCTCCTGCACGACAACGAATTCGGCACGCTCGAGCGCTTCGCGCACGCGGCCGACATCGGGCATCGACTGCGCGGGGTTCGTGCAGGCAATCCACACCGCCTTGATTTCGCCGCGATGCACGGCATCGAACAATTCGACCGCAGTTTTGCCCGGCGTGGCCGGCACTGCATCGACGCCCCACAGGCGCGCCACCTCGGCACGATGTTCTGCATTGGCCAGATCACGATGCGCCGACAGCAGATTGGCCATGCCGCCGACCTCGCGCCCGCCCATGGCATTGGGCTGGCCGGTCAGCGACAGCGGCCCTGCGCCCTTCCTGCCGATCTGCCCGGTCGCCAGATGCAGATTGATAAGCGCCGCATTGTTGTCGCTGCCGTGCGAAGACTGGTTGAGCCCCTGACAATAGAGCGAGAGCGTCGCCGGCGACGTGCCGAACCAGCGCGCCGCCTGCACGATGTCCGCGGCATCGATGCCGCAAATCGCAGCCGCCGCCTGCGGCGTGGTCTCGCGGACCGACTGCTTCAACGCATCGAAACCCTCGGTATGCGCGGCGATAAAAGCCTCGTCGCAGAGCCCGTCCCACAGCATCACGTGCAGCATCGCGTTGTAGAGTGCAACGTCGGTGCCGGGCAGGATCGCCAAATGCAGATCGGCAGCCTCGGCCGTATCGGTGCGGCGCGGATCGACGACAATGATTTTGAGTTCGGGGCGCGCCTGCTTCGCCGCCTCGATACGGCGGAACAGAATCGGGTGCGCATAGGCGGTGTTCGAGCCGGCGATAAACAGGCAATCGGCACTGTCGATGTCGGCGTAACAGGCCGGCGGCGCGTCGGCACCCAACGTCATCTTGTAACCGGCCACCGCCGACGACATGCACAGCCGCGAATTGGTATCGACGTTGTTGGTGCCGATCAGGCCTTTCGCCAGTTTGTTGAAGACGTAATAGTCTTCGGTCAGCAACTGGCCCGAGATGTAGAAAGCCACGCTGTCCGGACCGTGCGCGCGGATGATGCCGGCAAAACGTTCCGCCGCGTGGTCGAGTGCGTCGTCCCAGGTCACGCGGGCACGCTCGGCACCACGCTGCTTCCGCAATTGCGGAAACAGCGCGCGCGCGTCGGCTGCGTCGGCCAGATGCAGTGTCGAACCCTTGGTGCACAGCCGGCCGAAATTCGCCGGATGATCCGGATCGCCGGAGACACCGGTTATCCGCTCGCCATCGCTTTCTATGACGACACCGCAGCCGACACCGCAATAACAGCAGGTGGACTTCGTTTGAGTCATGCGGCTTGTTTAGCAACTGACATGCCAAGATCAAACCGCCGTCAATTCATAAGCTTATGATTTCCCCTTGGAGAAATACCTGATTTCGCGCCAGATCGCAGTGCATGTGACGGTGGTTCTGCCTCATGACGGTGCAACAACCCGAAAAACGCAAATCCACGCCACCGTTCAGACCACGACGGCCCGCCTGAATTTGAGTCAACAATGCTTTTGATTCATTTGCTTGCGCGATCGAAGCGTGCCGCCGATAAGCCTTGCCAACTGGCGTGCCGGCACTCAATAATCGCGGCACCATGACATTCACTGCCGCTATCGCGCCGCTTTTCGGTGACCGCAACCGGGACACGCACTTTGCCAGCACCGATTGATCACGCCGCATTCCGCGCCGTCTGGAGCGCCGACCCGGCTGACAACCTCACGCTGCTGGTCGAGTACGCAAAATCGAACAACCACGATTTGCTGGCATTGCAGGAGTCGCTTGAAAAAGCCGCCCTGAATGAAGTCATCGACCATGCGCACCGGCTGGCGGGCGCCGCCCACATCATGGGCGCGCTGGCGGTCGTCGATTGCTGCCGCGCACTGGAAACCGCGGCGCGCGACAACGCCACCGCTGTAGTCGGCGTAAAAGCCGAAGCACTGCGCAACGAAATCCGGCGCGTGCACGCCTATATCGAATCGCTGCAGGCCCTCTAAGGCCGGCGCTCGCCGACCGCGTCGTCGTCCAACGCCGCTCAGTCGGGCCGGAACTTGGTTTCCGGCTTGAGGCCCTTCTGCTGCTGGGTTGCGCTGATGCGGCCGTTCTCAAGATAGTTGCCTTCGACCGCGCGTTTGGCGGCAGCATCCCACTGCGGCATCCAGTCGCCCAGCGAATAACCGAACCACGGCGACTGCGGGCGCAGTGCCGGCAGGCCGAGTTTTTCCCAGATGACGCGCGCGCGCTCCATGTATTCCTTCTTCGGCAACGCCAGCGGCGGCATGCCGCCTTTCATCGTCGCGTCCATCAGCAGCGTCGAATCTTCCTCGTGGTCGGATTCGCGCTTCGGGCCGTGGCCCTGGCCACGGTGCGCCAGCACCTGCACGTCTTCCACGGGGTTCATGCGGTAGGCCATCGCCCACAGCAGCGTGTCGGCATTGTCGGCATCGATGTCATCGTTGACCGCGATGCAGATCTTGCTGCAATCGCCCTTGAAGTAGGCCGCACCGTAGAGTGCACGCCAGATCTCCGTGCGCGGCGTGCCTTTTTCGATCGTGATGATGGTCACGCGCAGCAGCCCCGTCAGCGGTTCGTGCAACTGCACGCGCTTCACGCCGCGCACACCCAGCGCGTCACGCAGGTGGGCAAGGAACAGCGGCTCATAGGCCACGCGCTTGATCACGCTCGACTCTGACGGCGCGACCTGGCTGATATACGACGGAATCACCGGTTTCGCGCGGTGCGTGATGGCGGTGATTTTCATCGGCATGTTGAATTCTTCAAGCGCGACGTGGCCGTGCGATTCACCGAACGGCGCTTCGGGCTCGACATACTCGGTGTCGATCAGGCCTTCGATGACGATCTCGGCTTCGGCCGGCACCATCAGATCGACGGATTTTGCCTTGACGATACGGATCGGCGCACCAGCGAGCCCGCCAGCGACATCGAGTTCATCGACGCCGATCGGCAGTTTCTGCGGGCCCATGAAAGCGACATAGGGCGGGCAACCGAGCACGATGGCGCAGGGCATCCATTTGTCACCGCGCTTCTGATGCTTCAAATAGTGCTGATAACCGCCGGCGCCGCCGACGCGTGTGGCCATGCGCACCACCAGACGGTCCGGCGCTTTCAGCGCGGCACGGTAAGTGCCCATGTTCTGGATGCCGGTTTCCGGATCGCGCGTGATCACATTGGTTGCCGTCAACGTCGGCGCCGAATCAAAGCCGGGCGTCGAAATCGGAATCGGCAGCATGTCCAGACCTTTGCCTTCACCCTGCAATGCCGCGCCTTCATGCACGACATCGTGACACGCGGCCTTCTCGACCACCACCGGCTTGATGGGCTGCGCGATCGCGCGGTCCCACTTCGCCTGGATCTGCTCGACCGGGGCGCCCATGCCGATGCTGTAAATCGCGCGGTTGGCGGCAATCGCGCCGACCACCACCGGCATTTCGTACTGGCGGCCGCGGCCGTCACGGATGTTGGTGAAGAGGAAGGCCTTGCGGTCTTTTTCCTCCATGCCGCCGACAAACTGCCAGCGCACCAGTGCGTGCATTTCGGCGTCCTTGTCGATGGGCTCGTCGATGGTCAGCAGCAGGCCCTGGGCCTTGAGCGTTTCGAGGTGTTCGTGCAGGTCCGGATAGCCGCGGGGGGTGTTTTTCATGGCGTGCTTTTCAAAATTTAAGGCTGGTGTCCTGAGTCTGAAATTACTTGCGGAATTTTATCGTGTGCTTGCTGCGTCTTTGTCGCGCTCCTCGCCGGGTGTCCAACCCTGTCGCGCGCGCTTCGCGCCTCGCGGCGCACACGATAAAATTCGATCACTCATTTTACGGGCAAGCATTTTGCTGCGAATTTCAGACTCAGGACACCAGGGCAACGTGTGAGATAATCGCGCTCCGCCGGCGAGGCAGGCGAAATGCGCGTTTAGCGGTCGCCGATTTTAAGCCATAGTGCCCATGCCCGCACCGGCCACAAACCACAGCCACTAGACAACGAATTCCGATGAAGTCTGCTGCATTCGAATATGCGCGCGCCGCTTCGCTTGCCGAAGTCTGCGACTGGCTGCGCGAAGACGGCGAGAACACCAAGCTGATCGCGGGTGGCCAGAGCCTGGTGCCGATGATGGCAATGCGCCTGACGCGCCCGGCGCGCTTGATCAACATCAATGAAATCGACGCACTGAAATTCATCCGCGTCGAGAAGGCGGTCGCCCGCACCGGTGCCTGCACGCGCCAATGCGTGATCGCCCGCGACGGCGCGCTTGCCAAAGCCGTGCCGCTGCTCAAACAGGCGCTCGAATGGGTCGGCCATGTGCAGACCCGCAATCGCGGCACCGTCGGCGGCAGTCTGGTGCACGCCGACCCGGCGGCAGAAATGCCGCTGGTCGCGCAGATCCTCGGTGCAGAAATGGTGCTGCGTTCGCACGCCGGCACGCGCACGGTGGGTGCCGATGAATTTTTCGAAGGCCCGCTGGCCACCGCGACGCGCGCGGACGAATGCCTGCAAGAAATCCGCTGGCCGGTGTGGACAGAAAAAAACACCGGCTCCGCATTCACGGAAATCAGCCGCCGTCACGGCGACTTCGCGCTGGTTGCCGCGGGCGCGCAAATCGCCGTCGATGAAAGCGGCGTCTGCACGCGGGTGAGCTTTGGTCTCGCCGGTGGCGGTTACATTCCGATGGCGTTCCCGCAACTGGCCGCGCGTCTGGTCGGCAGCAAACTCGAAGACGATGCGCTGCAAAGCGTGGTCGATGACGCGGCAAGCGAGTTCGATCCCGGTGGAGATCTGCACGCCAGCCCCGAATACCGCCGGCAGCTCGCCGCGGTGCTCGCTGCGCGCATGCTGCGCGCCGCCTACGCCGGCGCAAGGAAAGCATCATGAGCGAGAAACTCTACCCGGTCTCCATTGAAGTGAATGGCAAGAAGCGCGACGGCAACGTACCGGCGCGCCTGTCGCTGGTCGATTATCTGCGCGAAGAACTGCGCCTGACGGGCACGCACGTCGGCTGCGAACACGGCATCTGCGGCGCCTGCTCGATCATGCTCGACGGCGAACCGGTGCGCTCCTGCCTGATGTTTGCCGTGCAGGCCGACGGCCACAGGATCACCACCGTCGAAGGGCTCACGCCCGCCGACGGCAAGCTGAGCGTGCTGCAGGACAGTTTCTGCGAAGCCCACGGCCTGCAATGCGGCTACTGCACGCCGGGCATGCTGATCGCTTCACAGGCGCTGCTGAACGAAACGCCGAACCCCAGCGAAGAACAGATCCGCGACGCCATCGGCGGCAATCTCTGCCGCTGCACCGGTTACCGCCAGATCGTCGACGCGGTGCAACTGGCCGCCAGCCGCCTTGCCGCGGAGAAAAAATAATCATGGCCGACGCCAAGAGCCCCTACGGTTTCCGTTACATCGGCGCCAAGCGCCGCACCAAGGAACATCCGCGTTTCGTCACCGGCCGCGGACGCTACGCCGCCGACATCGCGCTGCCCGGCATGAAACACGTCGCGATCGTCGCTTCACCGCACGCCAGCGCGCGCATCGTCTCGATCAACACCGCTGCGGCGCTCGCGGCGCCCGGCGTGCATTACGTGCTCACCGGTGAAGAGTTCTGCAGCAACACCGACTCGCTCGCCATCGGCGTCGACACCCCCAAGGTCACGCGTTATGCGCTGGCCAACAAGGTCGTGCGTTACGCCGGCGAATGGGTGGCCGCGGTGGTTGCCGACACGCGCGCGCTCGCCGAAGACGCCGCCGAACTGATCGAAGTCGAATACGAAACGACGCCGCATGTGGTCGATCCGGAAATCGCCGTGCAGCCCGACAGCCCGCAGGTGCATCCGGCGCACGGCTCGAACGTGCTGTTCCACCGCCGCTTCGTCTGGGGCGCGGTCGATGAGGCGTTTGCCCAAGCGCAGAACACGGTAAAACTGCGCGTGCGCTGGGGACGCAGTTCGACGGTGCCGATCGAAACCTTCGGCGTCGTAGCGCAGTGGGATGCCGGCCGCGAAATCCTCGATGTCTGGGCGTCGATCCAGATGCCGAAGTTTCCGGACCAGCTGGCCAAGGCGCTGCGCCTGCCCGGCAACGCAGTGCGCGTGCACTACGACGTCGACGTCGGCGGCAGCTATGGCGTCAAGCGGGGCATCAAACACACGGCACTGGTCAGTTATCTCACGCGCAAGCTCGGCATGCCGGTGCGCTTTCTCGAAGACCGCCTTGAAAACATGCGCGGCGGCGACATGCACGGCCCCGACCGTCTGTTCGACATGCAGGCCGCCTTCGACAACGACGGCACGGTGCGCGCGTTAAAGATTCGCGCACTCGACGATGTCGGCGCCTACGCCGGGCGCTCGCCGCTGCAACTCGGCAAACCGGTGTCTGCCATCTGCGGCCCCTATCGCATCAAGGCCGTCGAATACGAACCGACTTCGGTGATGACCAACAAAACACCGCAGGAAGCAGTGCGCGGTTTCGGCCAGTCGCCGACCAACTTCGCGATCGAGCGCACGATGGACCATATCGCGCGCCATCTGAAGATGGACCGCATCGAGCTGCGCAAAAAGAACCTGCTGAAGAAGGAAGAGTTTCCCTACCGCATTCCAAGCGGCTCCAGCTACGACTCCGGTGATTACCACACGGTGCTCGACAAGGCGATGAAAGCCATCGACTACCCGGCACTGGTGGCGCAACGCGATGCCGCGCGCAAAGCCGGCAAACTCGCCGGCATCGGCATCTCGACCTGCCTCGAACCATCGGGCGGCAACTCGGCCTTCGAGCCGCTGTTCAATCCGAAAAACGACACCACGACCTGGATGGATTCCTGCCTGGTGCGCGTCGATCTCTCCGGGTCGATCACCGGCATCATGGGCACCTCGTCTTCGGGCCAGGGCCACGAAACGCTGGTCTCCACGGTGATCGGCGAAGTGCTTGAACGCGATCCCGCATCGATTCGCGTGGTGCGCGCGGATTCGTTGAACGCACTGCCCTCGAACAGCCCGGTCGGCAGCCGCATGGCCATCATGCTCGGCGGCGCCGCTGCGGGCGCGGCACGCAAGATCAGGGAAACGTCTCGCTGCGCGGTCATCCGGACAAAAAAATGTCGTGGGACGAACTGATTGCGGTTGCCCATCGAAAATATCATCTGATGCCGCAGGGCCTCGAACCCGGCCTGCAGGCCAAGTTCGTCTGGGAAGTGCCGACCGGCGGCGTACTGCCGACGCCCGAAGGTGTGGCACAGATCTATCCCTGCTATTCGTTCGAGACACACATCATTTACGCCGAGATCGATCCGGCCACCGCCAAACCCGTGCTCAAGCGCTACGTCTGCGGCCACGATTGCGGCGTCATGATCAATCCGGACATCGTGCACGGCATGACCTACGGCGGCATTGCCCACGGCATCGGTGCCGCGCTCTACGAAAAGTTTTCCTACACCGAGGATGGCCAGCTCGAAAGCGGCACCTTCATGGATTACCTGCTGCCGAGCGCGATGGAAATTCCGTCGGTCGATATCGTCGACCACTGCACGCCCTCGCCGCTGACCACCTTCGGGCAGAAAGGCTCGGGCGAAGCCGGCTATCTCGGCGCGCCTGCCGCGATCGCTAATGCGATCAACGACGCGCTCGCGCCGCTCAACGCCAGCATCGAAACGCTGCCGATGAGCCAGGAAGCCCTGTTCCGCGCGATTTCCGCAGCCGGCGCCGACCCCCGTTAAAATCCGCCGTCTTTCCCTCTTTCAAATTTCAAACCCTGAAACCGACTGCCATGAAATCCATCGTCATCGACGTACACGCGCACTTCACCCCGAAATTGTTGATCGAGAAATTCGACGGCGCCTCGGCGAAATTTCCCGACGTCAAACTGCTGAAGAGCGACAAGGGGGTCGCCATCCAGTTTCCGGGCATCGCGCCGACGCGGCCGATCATGCCCAAGCTCTCGGACCTCGCCGAGCGCCAGTCGTGGATGGACAAAAACGGCATCGATCACCAGGTGATCGGCGGCTGGCTCGACAGCTTCGGTTACGAACTGCCGGCAGCGCAGGGCGCGGCGTGGTCGCGCTTTCTCAATGACTGCATGTGGGAACAGTTCCGCGATGAGCGCCGCTTTTCGCCGCTGGCCACCGTGCCGCTGCAGGACGGCAAACTCGCCGCCGAGGTGCTCGAAGAGTCGATGGCCAAAGGTTTTGCCGGCGCCATGGTTGGCACGCTGCCGCACGGCGAACACGGCGGCAATCTCGATGATTCCTCGCTCGATCCGTTCTGGGAAACAGCATCCAGACTCAAGGCGGCGATCGTCATGCACCCGATGTTCGTCTGTGGCGAACCGCGGCTGGCGGATTACGATCTGGTCAACGGCATCGGCCGTCTGGAAATGCTTGCGGAAAAAGGCGTGGCGTTCGCGC
>CAZVDN010000062.1:0-12794 GCA_964625665.1 uncultured Streptomyces sp.
GGCAAGCTGCGCCATTGTGAGTACCGATCAGGGCGGCATGCCGGAATTGATCAGAATGTCGGCCTGATAGACGCGGCCCAATTCTTCAGCGCCGGCATGCACGTGCACGAATTTCATTTTCGGCCGCGGAATATCGATTAGCGTGTAATTGATGGTGGTCCATTCGCCGAGACGCAAACCAATCGCCAGCAACAGATCGCAATCGCGAATGCGTTTTTCAATCGCCGGGTTCATGCCGACGGCGATGTCGCCGAGATAATTCGGGCTGCGGTTGTCGAGCAGGTCCTGGCAGCGGTACGCGCAGGCGGTCGGCAGGTTGTTGGTTTCGATGAAGGCGCGCATGTCTGCGCAGGCCGTTGCATTCCAGCCGCCGCCGCCGAGCATGACGAAGGGGCGCTTGGCCGCGGCCAGCATGTCGCGCAGCTTGTTCATGTCATCGGCGCCCGGATGCGCCGCCACGCGCTGGTAGCACGCAGTGTCCGGCACAGTGGCGGTGGCGACCTGCATGTCTTCGGGCAGGGCGAGCACGACGGGGCCCGGGCGGCCCGATACCGCGAGGTGAAAGGCGTGGCTGATCATTTCGGGCACGCGCTCGGGACGGTCGATCTGCGCCACCCATTTGGCCATCTGGCCGTACATCCGGCGGTAGTCGATCTCCTGAAAGGCTTCGCGCTCGGCGACTTCGTTGTCGATCTGGCCGATGAACAGAATCAGCGGCGTCGAATCCTGAAACGCCGTGTGAATGCCGATCGATGCATTGGTGGCGCCCGGGCCGCGCGTGACGAAGCAGATGCCGGGGCGGCCGGTGAGTTTGCCGTAGGCATCGGCCATGTTTGCGGCACCGCCTTCCTGGCGGCAGATCACGAACTTGATCTGCTCGCGCGACTCGTAAAACGCATCAAGCACCGACAGATAACTTTCGCCGGGCACGCCGAAGGCCATGTCGACGCCGTGAACTTTGAGCGCATCGACGAGCAACTGACCGCCGGTGCGGGTAAGGGTTTTGTCGGAAGGGTGCATGAGATCGTCCGCGTGTTGAATATGGTGTCGGAATGTCGCGGCGGGCGCGACGGCAGCGCATATTGTAGCCGCTTGGCGCGGCACCGGCGTCGGGGCGCGCGGGCGGCGCGTTATACTCTTGGCATCCAGCCTGGAGGAGCCAAGCGTGAACGAACTGTGCAAACTGTCGGCGACTGCCGCAGTCGCGTTGTTGAAGCGGGGCGAGGTTTCGCCGCTGGAACTGATCGATGCGGCGGCCGCGCGCATTGCCGAAACGGAACCGGCGCTCAATGCGCTGCCGACGCTGTGTCTCGATCGCGCGCGTGAGCACGCGAAGCGGCTGATGCAGCAGCCGCCGAAAAATCCGCCGGCGCATTACCTGCATGGCCTGCCGATCGCCGTCAAGGACAACACCGACGTCAAGGGCGTGCGCTGCACGTCGGGATCGCGCATCTATGCCGACCGCATCGCCACCGAATCCGACATTATCGTCGAGCGTCTTGAAGAACACGGCGCGCTGGTGGTGGCCAAATCGAACCTGCCGGAGTTTGCCGCTGGCGGCAATACGTTCAATGAAGTCTTCGGCGTGACGCGCAATCCCTGGGACACGCGGATGACGCCGAGCGGTTCGTCGGGCGGTGCCGCAGCGGCGCTGGCCAGCGGTCAGGTCTGGCTGGCAACCGGCGGCGATTTCGGCGGCAGCATCCGCACGCCGTCGAGTTATTGCTCGACGGTGGGCTTGCGCCCGACGCCGGGCATGGTGCCCCGCGCGCAGAAACAACCGTTTTCCGCGCTGTCGGTCGAAGGGCCGATGGCGCGTAACGTTGCCGATTGCGCCCTGATGTTCGAATGCGAAGCCGGCGCGCACAAGCTCGATCCGATGTCGCGCCCGCTGGGCTCAGGCAGCTACGTGGCTGCCGCCGCGCGTCCGCAGAAACCGAAGCGCGTCGCTTTCAGCGTTGATCTTGGCGTGACGCCGGTCGTGCATCGCCACACGCGTGCGGTGGTCGATGCGGCGGCGAAAAAAATCGCCGGCGACGGCGTGATCGTCGAGGAAGTGCATCCTGATCTGTCGGACGCGGTGCGCAACTTCATGGTGCTGCGCGGCGCCATCTATATCGCGCGCATCGCGCCGCTGATGGAAAAACACCGGCATCTGCTCAAGCCCGAAGTCATTGGCAATACGGAATTCGGCTTGAGTCTGAAATTGTCAGATGTCGTCGCTGCCGAAATCGCGCAGGGCGAGATCGTGCGCCGCATGGCGCGTTTTTTCGAGACCTACGATCTGCTGATTGCGCCGTCAGTCATGTGCCCGCCGTTCCCGGTGGAAACCCGCTACATCGCCGAACTCGACGGCGTGAAACTTGACGGCTACATGGGTTGGCTGTCGCTGACCTGCGCGCTTTCGATCACGGCCTGCCCGATCCTCGCGCTGCCCGGCGGCTTCACGCCCGACGGCCTGCCGGTCGGCTTGCAGGTGGCGGGGCCGCTGCGCTCGGAGGCGCAGTTGTTCTCCTATGGTGTTTATCTCGAGCAATTGCTTGGCCATGCGGAACGCCTGCCGATCGATCCGGTCATACGGAAGTAGACGGAAGTAAACTGAAAATCATGACTGGCAGCACGCACAAACCGCCGAAATCGGATCTGGAACTGATCCTGCACGCGCTTGAATTTGCCGCGCACAAGCACCGCGATCAGCGGCGCAAGGACGTGCATGCCTCGCCGTACATCAACCATCCGATTGCGCTGGCAAACATACTCGTCAATGAGGCGGACATTCACGACCCGGAAGTGATCTGCGCCGCGCTGCTGCACGACACCATTGAAGACACGCAGACCACGGCCGATGAGCTCGAAGCCGAATTCGGTGCGGTGGTGCGCGACATCGTGCTGGAGGTGACGGACGACAAGCTGTTGCCGAAGACGGAGCGCAAGCGCCTGCAGATCGAGCATGCGTCGCAGGCCAGCCCCAAGGCGAAGCTCGTCAAACTCGCCGACAAGATCAGCAATCTGCGCGACATTGCGGCAAGCCCGCCGGCATCGTGGAGCCTGACGCGGCAGCAGGAATATTTCGAGTGGGCCAAAGCGGTGATCGATGGCGTGCGCGGTGCCAATGCCAAACTCGAAGCGGCGTTCGACGACGCCTACGCGCGCAAACCGCGCGGCTAGAACAATTTCCAGCGGTGTCCGGGGCGCACGACCCGCGCCACGAGTTGCGCGAGTTCGGCGTTGCACAACAGGCGGATCGAATTTTTGTTGGCGAAGTCGCGCGCGTTGTCTGTGAAACTGCCGGTTGCAACGTAGATGCAGTCCTGCGCTTCTGCGGCCTTCTTCGCGTCGAGCAGTTCGCGCAGCGGGCCGATGCCGGTCTGCGCCACTTTCCAGCGTTTGCAACTGACCAGCGCAAGACGTCCGTCCCTGCGCGCCGTATAGTCCGCCGCGCCGCCGCCGGTGACGGTGACGGCGTAACCGTCGCGCGTCAGGGCCTCGGCCATTACCGCGGAAAAGTTTTCCCAAGGCATGTCGCGCAGTTTGCCCAGCGTTTCGGCAACATTGGCTTCGCCCGGGGTGCCGAGTTGTTTCCACGCCGCATAGGCCGCGATGCCGAGAAAGGGGAAGGTCGCAAACAGCGCGGCGATCGGCGGCAGGAACAGCTGCACCGCGCCGAACAGCGGCAGGGCGGCGAGGATGCTCATCCACCAGGGGGCGCGGATCAGCAGCGAAAATAATGTCGTTCTTGCCATATTAGAATGCGCGAAATCTCCTGGAGACTGCGGATTATATGAGCGCGACGAAAACCACGCCATTAAAAGGCATCAAGGTCATCGAACTCGGCACGCTGATTGCCGCGCCGTTCTGCAGCCGCATTCTTGCGGAATTCGGCGCCGAGGTGATCAAGATCGAGTCGCCGGACGGCGGCGACCAGCTGCGGCAGTGGCGCAAGATGTACGAGGGCACTTCGCTGTGGTGGTATGTACAGGCGCGCAACAAAAAATCGGTGACGGTCAACCTGCGTTCGGCCGAAGGGCAGGAGATCGTGCGCAAACTCTGCGCTGATGCCGACATCGTGATCGAAAACTTCCGCCCCGGCGCTCTGGAAAAATGGAACCTTGGTTACGAAGCGCTGGCGAAACTCAACCCGCGTCTGATCATGGTGCGCCTGTCGGGATACGGTCAAAGCGGCCCGGACCGCGACAAGCCGGGCTTCGGCGTCATCGGCGAATCCATGGGCGGCCTGCGGTATGTCACCGGTTACGCGGATCGCCCGCCGGTGCGGCTGGGCATTTCGATCGGCGATTCGATTGCGGCGCTCTACGGTGTGATCGGCGCGATGATGGCGCTGCAGCACCGCCATGTCAGCGGCAAAGGGCAAATGGTCGACGTTGCGCTCTACGAAGCGGTGTTCAGTCTGATGGAAAGTCTGGTGCCGGAATTCGATGTGCTGGGCTTCGTGCGCGAACGCGCCGGCAATGCGCTGCCCGGCATCGTGCCGTCGAACACCTATCCGACACTGGACGGCAAGTTCGTCATCATCGGCGCCAACAACGATGCGATTTTCAAACGCCTGATGAAGGCGATGCAGCGCAATGATCTTGCCGACGACCCGCAACTGGCGACCAACGCCGGGCGCGTGCCGCGCACCGCCGAAATCGACGGCGCCATCGGCGCGTGGACGGCGGCACACGATCTCGATGCGGTGTTGGCAGCGCTGGATGCGGTCGATGTGCCGGCGGCCAAGGTCTACGATGTCGCGGACATCGTGAACGATGCGCAATACCTCTCGCGCGGCATGATCGAGCAGCACAGCCTGCCCGACGGCAAACCGGTGAAGCTGCCGGGCATCGTGCCGAAGCTGTCGGAGACGCCGGGCGGCACGGCATGGATCGGCCCGAAGCTCGGCGAGCATAATGCCGAAGTGCTGGGCGCCCTGGGTTACGATTCCAGGGCACAGGCGGCGCTCAAGGCGAGCGGCGCCATTTAGCCGGTCAACGGCAGTCACGCAAAGGAGCATCAGCATGCTCAACCTCACGGCATACGGACGTCTTGCCGAACTCACCAAGCTGGTCGAGCGCATGACGCAGGAGGCGTCGAAAGAAGCGATTGTGGCCGCCGCGCGCCTGCTCGCCATCCAGGTCGGACAGTATCAACGCAAATTCGGCGCGCTGCCGCTCGAGGAGGCGATCGAATTGCTGGAAACCGAATCGCTCAGCGAAGGCCAGGCCGGTCAGGTGGCCGACGGTCTTGAAAACCTGGCCGTGGCCATCGCCTCGGTCAAGGACGACGAGCAGCCGCCGACGGTGCAATAGGCGGCCCCGCGCGCCGCCGACGCACACAAATCGCTGTCCGGCCGATGCGGCAGGATGTGCGCTAAACTGTCTGCTGCTGTTGCAAAAACATAAAAAGAAGGCGCGCGGCCCGTTCGCGCTCATCCCAATCCGTATCGAGGAGAAATCGCATGACACGTACGTCCGTTGTTCTGCAGTGGGGTCTGGCGTTGGCGGCAACCGCGACCGTTGCGCAGGCCGCAGCGCCGGTGTCTCGCGCCGAAAGCAAAAACATGGAGCTGGTCGGCTACAACGACCTGCAGGCGCGCACTGCCTATCAGCCGGTGATCCAGCGCCAGGGCGACCGTTACATCGCCTACGTCGGCCACCATGGCGACATCAAAATCAATCCGCTCAACGGCCAGACCGAAAACAACGGCACCTCGATCATCGATGTGACCAATCCGAAAAAGCCGGTGCAACTGGCGCATATCCCCGGTGAAACCGGCAAGGCCGAACAGGGGGGCGCGCAGATGGTGCGTGTCTGCGGGGGTGACACCCTGCCCAAGGGCGTCAAGGGCAAGTGGTACATGCTGCGCGTGTTCGGCAATGCCGCGCACGAAATCTGGGACGTGACCGATCCGGCCAAGCCGTCGTTGCTGACCACCGTGGTCAAGGACCTGAAAGGCACGCACAAGAACTGGTGGGAATGCGATACCGGTATTGCATTCCTGGTCTCCGGGGTGCCCGGCTGGCGCGCCAACCGCATGACACAGGTTTACGATCTGTCCGATCCCGCCAATCCGGTGTTCATCCGCAATTTCGGCCTGCCCGGACAGGAACCCGGGGCCGCTGGTCCGGTGCCGATGACACTGCATGGCGCAATGTCAACAGGCCCCAAGGGCAACCGCGTTTACTTCGGCTACGGGACGAACCAAGGCGGTATTCTGCAGATTGTCGATCGCGAAAAATTGCTGAACGGCCCCAAGGAGCCAACCCCGGAAAATCTGCTCTATCCGCAGGTTTCGCGTTTCGACATGATGCCGAACAACGGCGCACATACGGTGTTTCCATTGCTGGGTGTCGATATGCCGGAATATGCCAAGGCAAAAGACGGCAGTCCGCGTGATTTCATCGTCATCACCGACGAGGCGATCCAGAAGGAGTGTCTCGAAGGCCGGCAGCAGGTCTGGTTCGTCGATATCACCACAGAAACCAGACCGATGGGCGTGTCGAACTGGACCGTGAAGGAAGCGAGCGGCAACTACTGCACGCGCGGCGGGCGTTACGGCTCGCATTCGTCGAACGAGGCGGTCACGTCCGTTTATCACAAGCGCATCATGTTCTTCACCTGGTTCAATGCCGGTCTGCGCGCGCTGGATGTGCGCGACCCCTACAACCCGAAAGAAATCGCCTATTACATTCCGGCGATGAACAAAAACACCGTGGTGCTTGAAACGCCGGCAACGCAGCGCGGCAAGGTAAATGCGACGGCGGCCTCCGACCGCATGGCGATCCAGTCGAACAACGTCGACGTCGATGACCGCGGCTATATCTACGTGGTCGATCGCGCGAATTCCGGCATGCATATCCTGCAGTTGACGGGGTCGGCGCGGGCAATCGCGAATTGGCCGAAAAAATAACCGGCGCAACGCGCGCGCGGCGCGGCATGGCGCCGCGGTGCGCGCTGACGGCGGCGCTGGTTTTGGCCGGCGCCGCCGTCGTGTCTGCGGCGCAGGATTTTCCCAACAGGCCGGTGCGCCTGGTTGCCGGCTCGCCCGGCAGCACCGGTGATTTCAGCGCGCGTTACATCGCGCAGCGTCTGTCCGAACGCTGGCGCCAGCAGGTCGTGGTCGACAACCGGCCGGCAGTCGGCGGCATCGTCGCCGCAGAAATCGTCGCTAAAGCGAATCCCGACGGGCACACGCTGATCGTCAGCGGCATCAGCGTACACGCCACCGCGCAGTTTCTGTTCCGCAAACTGCCCTTCGACCCGCTGCGCGATTTTGCGCCGGTTTCCAATCTGACCAATTCGGGTATCGTCATCGTCGTCATTCCAACGGTGCCGGCGCACAACCTGCGCGACTTCATCTCCTATGCCAAAGGCCGCGCCGGCGGCGTCAACTATGCATCATCGGTTGCCGGCAGCAGCAGCCATCTCGCCGGCGAATTGTTCAATCAGCTGACCGGCGCCGGCCTTGTGCACATTCCGTTCAAGGGCGCCGGTTATTCGATGACAGCGCTGATGACCAACGAGGTCCAATCGGCGTTTCTGTCGACCACCACCACCAGCACCCAGGTGCGCGCCGGCCGTTTGCGCGCGCTGGCCCTGCTCGGCACGCAGCGTTATGCCGGCATGCCGGAGGTGCCGACGGCAGCGGAGCAGGGCTATCCCGGTCTCGAATCGAATGTGTGGTTCGGCCTTTTCGCGCCGGCGCGCACGCCGCCGGCGCTGGTGGCGCGCATCAATCGCGAGGTCGTCGACATCCTGCGCCAGCCTGACACGCAGCAGGCGATGCTGACCCAGGGCGCCGAACCGGCGCCGAACTCGCCGGCCGAGTTCGAGGCCTTCGTCAAACGCGAAAGCCTCAAGTGGGGCCGTGTGATACGCGAGGCGAAGATCGAAGTCCAGTAACTTCGTCGCGGACGCGGCACACGGCCGAAATGCGCCGTGCGGATGTTAGACTTGCGCATCGTGCATTCAGGAGAAATAAATGCAGTTTGACTGGTCCACGCTCGGCGCGAAGCCGCCGACAGCCCTGGTCAGGGCGCGCAATCTTTCACACCATGCCCTGCAGTGGGTGGCCAAGGCCGCCCGCGCCAATCTTGAAGCCCGGCCCGATGACGCGCATGTCAGCCTCAGCTGGGACAGCGGCCGCGCGGCCTTTCTGTCGCAACCGTTGCCGGCGGGTTCGGCCGAAGTGCGCGTCGGCTTCAGCCTGCGCCGCTTTGCGCTGGTCCTGCTGCGCAACAATCGCGATCTCGATGAATTCGAACTCGGCGGACGCAAGGACGCCAGTGTGGCCGTCTGGTTTGATTCGGCCATGCGCACGCTTGGCCTGAAAACCGCCAGTGAAGTCGATCAGCCCTACAGCCTGCCGTCGCTGCCGGTGACGCGCGGCTCGGCCTATCACGTCAGCGGCGAGACCGATGCCTTCGGCGAACTGGCGCGCTGGTTCGACATGGGGGCCGATCTGCTGGCCGATATCATTGCGGCGAACCCGACGGCCGGGCCGGTGCGCTGCGGGCCGCAGCGTTTCAACATGTCCGCCGTGATCGCGGTCGATGCCGGCGGCACCGAACCGGCGCGATCGATCAGCGTCGGTCTGTCGCCGGGTGACGAACACTATGCACAACCGTATGTTTATGTGTGCCCCGCGCCGCGCCTGAAGCCGGCCGATCTGCCGTTGATTGCCGCGCCCGGTCAATGGCACCTGAAGGATTTTGTCGCAGCGGTGGCCACCGGCGAGGATATTTTGCTGCATCCGGAACCGGCTGCAACAGTTGCCGCCTTTGTAAACACCGCGATCGACATCGGGCGAGAACGTCTTGGCAACCTCTAAGCGCATCTGGCCGGTGCTGGCCCTGCTGCTGGCGCTGCCGGCACAGGCGGCCGAGCAATATCCGGCGCGTCCGATCCGCCTGATCGTCGGTCTTGCGCCCGGCGGCACGCAGGACCTTATTGCCCGCACGGCCTCGCGCCAGGTCGCGGCGCAACTCGGGCAGAACATCGTCATCGACAATCGCGACGGCGCCACCGGCATCATCGCCACCGATCTGGTGGCCAAGTCGGCGCCCGACGGTTATACGCTGCTGCATGCCTCGTCGGATTTTGTCATCAATCCGCTGATGCACCGCAAGCTGCCTTATGACATCGACCGCGACTTCTCGCCGGTGACCATCGTCGTTTACGGTGTCGGCTACCTGCTGCTCGTGCATCCCTCGGTGACGGCGGCGACGGTGCGTGATTTCGTCGCGCTGGCGAAAAATCCGAACAGCCGCATGACATTCGGTTCGGGCGGCATCGGCAACAATCTGCATCTCGCAGGCGAACTTTTCAACATGCGCACCGGCGCGCGCCTGACCCACGTGCCGTACAAGGGCGGCGCGCCGGCAGTGAATGCGCTGATCGCCGGGGAAATCCAGTCGTTGTTCGTGCCGCCGACACCGACCGTATTGCAGCAGTTGAAGACCGGGCGCCTCAAGGCGCTGGCCTTTACCGGTGCGGCACGCTGGGCCCTGTTGCCCGAAGTGCCGACGCTGGTCGAGAGCGGCCTGAACGATTTTGTCTACAGCGGCGCCTGGCACGGCTGGCTGGCGCCCGCCCGCACGCCTAAGGAAATCATTGCGCGCCTGCAATCCGAAACGCAGAAGGCGATGCAGGATCCGAAGGTGCGCGAACCGCTGATCGCTGCCGGTTATGAGCCGGTCGGCAGTTCGACCGCGGATTTCGCGCGTGCCATCAAGAGCGACTCACAGAAGACCGCCGAGGTCATGCGCGCCGCCGGCATCAAACGCGAGTAGGCCGCGCGGCGCACTTCAGTTGTTCATCACGAAGCCGCCGTTGACATGGATCGTCTGGCCCGTGATGTAACGGCCTGCCGGCGAACACAAAAGCTTCAACATCTCTGCGACCTCAGCCGGTTCGGCAAAGCGTCCCATCGGGATGGCATCGGCCTTGATGCGCGCCGGTGTCTTGCGCAGCGTGTTGACGGGGCCGGGTGCAACGTCGTTGACGTTGATGTTGTGCGCTGCAAATTCGACCGCCAGTGCACGCGTCAAACCGGACAGACCTGCTTTTGCCGCCGCAGTGGCAGCGCGCCCGGGGCTGCCCTTGTGGCCGAAGGATCCGCCGATGTTGACGATGCTGCCGCCGCCGCATTCGATCATCTGCGGCAGACAGGCCTGAATGCAGTTGAATGCGCCGTCGAGGCTGACTTCAAGCGTATGGCGCCAATCCTCCGCAGTCAGTTCCATGAACGCTTTGGTACCGTGCGAGACGGCGTTGTTGACGAGGATGTTGACAGGGCCGAAGGCGGTGCGCGCGCTCGCCAGCATGGGGGCAACGGCCGCCCGGTCGGTAATGTCGGCCAGACAGGCGACCGCGCGGCCGCCCCTCGCGGTGATCAAGGCCACCGTTTCGTCCGCCTCGTTTTGTGACGTGCGCGCATTGACCACGACGGCCGCTCCGGCTTCGGCCAATGCCAGGGCGATGGCGCGGCCGATATTGCGTGCGCCGCCGGTGACCAGGGCGACGCGGTCGTTCAACGGCACATTTTGCCGGGATGAAGAAACTGACATGATGCGGCAAGTGTAATCCTGCCGGGCCTTGTGCCGCCAGCCGGATGAACAGCGGTCAGTCGCTCAAAGACATGCGCACCAGCTCCGAAATGTTTCGCGCGCCGAGTTTTTCCATGAGGCGCGCGCGATGCACTTCGACCGTGCGCGGGCTGATGCCGAGTGCCGCGGCAATCTGGCGGTACTGCTGGCCCTGAACGACCAGTTCAAGCACCTCGCGTTCGCGCGGTGTGAGGCTGCTCAGGCGCTGTTCGCTCTGGCCGGCGCGCGCCATTTTCTGGCGTTGCGCGTCATCGACATCCATGGCCTGGCGCACGGCTTCGAGCATGCTGTCGGGGTCGACCGGCTTTTCCAGATAGTCAACGGCGCCGGCTTTCAGGGCCGTGCGTACCGTCGGCACATCGCCGTGGGCGGTCATGAAGATGATCGGCAGGGCGATATGCCGCTCGCGCAATATTGTTTGCAGCGCGAGGCCGTCGGTGCCCGGCATGCGGATGTCGAGCAGCAGGCAGCCCGTCCATTCCGGGGTGCACACCTTCAGAAAATCGTCGGCGTTCGAGAACGGCAGGGTCCGGAATCCGTTGAGTCCCAGCAGCAAACCCAGGGAATCGCGCACCGCTGAATCGTCGTCGACGATGTAAACACATTGTTCCCGGGTTTTCATGCGGCGGCCTCGTGGTGTGCAGTGGTTGGCAATGTAAAGCGGAAGGTGGTACCGGACGCGCTGGATGATTCGAACCAGATGCGTCCGCCATGCGCCTCAATCATCGAGCGGCTCATCGCCAGGCCCATGCCGGTACCGGTGGCCTTGGTGGTGGCGAAGGGTTCAAAGATGCGGTTCGACATTTCGACGGCAATGCCCGGGCCCGTGTCGCTGATTTCGAAGCAGATCCATCCGTCCTTTTCGACAGTCGTCGAAACACTGATCAGGCGGCGGCTGCCGGCGGCGCCGGTCATGGCCTCGATGGCATTGTGCACGAGACTGTGGATGACGGTATCGATCTGTATCCGGTCAACCAGCAGTTGAACACTTTTACCGCTGATGCGTGTTTCGAGGGCGATGCCGTGCTGCAAAGCGATATCCCGCATTTGCGCGACCGCATTCTCGACCAGCGCATCGAGCGGGATTTGTTCAAGTGTCGAAGTGCCGCTGCGGAAGAAGTCGCGCAGACGCTGCACAACGGCAGCGGCGCGGGCGGCTTCATGCTCGATCTTTCCCGGCAATCCGCCGTTGCCCTGATCCTGCATGTGCGCGGCGCGGGCGTAGCTGCGGATCGCAGTGAGCGGCTGGTGCAGCTCATGGGCAAGGGCGGCGGCCATCTCTCCGGCGGCTGCAAGCCGTGCCGCGCGACCGAGTTCCTCCTGCTGTTCCTGCAGGCGGCGCGTGGATTCGACGCGTCGCGTAATGTCGCGGATCACGGCGATGCGCATGCCGGAACCGGGTTCGCCGGTGCTGCCGATCGAGACTTCAACGGGAAAGCGCGTGCCGTCGCTGCGCACACCCTCGGTGATGCACTCATCGATTCCGGTGTCCGGGCCCGCCAAAATGGGCAGGATATCCGGCAGGCGCAGATTGTCCGTGCATCGCGCGTTCAGAGAAAACATGCGTTCGGTCGCTGGATTGATGTCGACGATCCGGTCGTCGCGATCGACGATGATGATGCTGTCTGGCGCGGTTGACAGGGTAGTGCGGAGGCGCGATTCGCTCAGCGCAAGAGCGCTTCGCGCGAGCCGGTTTTCGCTCACCACCATGCCGAGGAACAATCCGGCAATGGCCAGCGCCAACATCATGAACTGGAATTCGGTGACAGCAGTGTTTGACTGGAACTGGGTATTGATCAGCGCAACGATGAGGCCGATCTGCAATGCGGCGATACCGGTGATCGCGCCCTGGATGCCGTGGCGAGTGGCGACCCAGATCACCGGCAGAAACAGCAGATAAAAAAGTTTGTAGGGGTCGGCCCACTGCAGGCCGAAGATGGTCCACAGGGTCAGAGGCATGCTGATCACGATCGCCACGGTTTCCCAGTTCGGTGCACGCCAATGCAGTTGCTTCCAGCGTTTGCCATGTGCAAAAAGAAACAGCAGCAACGGCGTATTGATGACGATGCCGATCAAATGGCCGATCCAGAAACGCAGCACGATCTGCCCGAAATCCTGTTCGGTCATCGTGCCGATCGAGCGGAATGCGGCGACGTAGCCGAGCGCAATGACCAGTGTGCCGAACACTGA
>CAZVDN010000062.1:12931-13363 GCA_964625665.1 uncultured Streptomyces sp.
GCCCGCGCAGCAGCGCGGCCATTGCAATATAGCCTGCAGTCAGAACCAGCGGCGCGAGTAGCTGCGTATAGGGGGCGGCGGGCAGGCCGCGCAGCAGCACCGAAGTGCCGATGGTGGCGATCGCCAGTGCCGGCCAGTAGCGGATACCGTAAATCAGCAGAAAGGCCATGGCGAGGCCTGATGACGGATTCCACGGTGTGATGGCGAAAGGGCGCACCATGTAAAAGCGCGCAATCCACGCCAGAATCACGTAGAGCACGACAAATCCGGCGCCGATGAAGAAGGCACGTCTCAGAGAGCCGGCCGGCGCCAGATCGCGAAGGTAGAAGCCGGCGGTTGACGGGACGATTGCGGGCACCATTTTTCCCGGTGATGTGCGATTGTACGATGCAGCGTTCAATGACCACGCCTGCTGCGCTGCCAGCCTACACT
>CAZVDN010000063.1:0-13195 GCA_964625665.1 uncultured Streptomyces sp.
TAATGCACTGGAATGCGCGCGCAAGGCAGGCGTGCGGCGCTTTGTCTATGCAGCTTCATCCTCCAGTTATGGCATTCCGGACAAATACCCAACTCCGGAAACCGCGCCAATCCGCCCGCAGTACCCCTATGCGCTGACTAAATACATGGGCGAAGAACTCGTCCTACATTGGGCCAAAGTTTACAAATTTCCAGCCATTTCCCTGCGCCTGTTCAATGTGTTCGGGCCGCGTTCGCGGACCGCAGGAGCCTATGGCGCAGTCTTCGGCGTTTTCCTGGCGCAGAAACTCAACAGCAAGCCCTTTACTGTCGTCGGCGACGGCACTCAAACGCGCGATTTCACCTTTGTATCCGATGTTGCAGAAGCTTTTGCACGCGCAGCAGAGTCAACCATCGTTGGCGAAGCAATGAACGTCGGCAGCGGCGACCACTACAGCGTCAACCAACTGATAGAACTCCTTGGCGGCGAGGTCGTGCACATCCCGAAGCGCCCAGGAGAACCGGATTGCACTTTTGCAGACGTGACGAAAATCCAGCGCCTGCTTGGGTGGCGCGCACAGGTACCGTTCGCTGAAGGGGTGCGCCGAATGCTGGAAAGAATCGAAGACTGGCGCGATGCGCCGGTGTGGAATCCATCGTCGATAGGCAAGGCGACAGAATCCTGGTTTCGTTACCTTGAAGGATAGATCCCCGTGTCACAGAAAAAAACAGACCTAAGTCTGGCCGCCCGCCTGTCCCAATTTGGCGCAATTGTCGGCGCGTGCGCCATCACTGATCGGCAAGGCCGCGAACTCGGTATTGAAGCCGGCATTGCCGCCGTCGCGGAAACGCTCGCGGGCGTCCGGCGTGACAACGGTTCGGTATACGTCATTGGCAACGGCGGAAGCGCTGGCATCGCGTCCCACGTGATAACGGATTTCGTCAATGTCGCGAAATTGCGCGCTTTTACATTACACGATTCGTCCTTGCTTACCTGCATGGCCAACGATTACGGTTACGAAAACGCGTTTGCCCGACTGCTAAATCAAATGGCGAAACCGGGTGATGCGCTGATCGCCATCAGCAGCTCCGGCCGCTCTGCAAATATTCGCAATGCGGCAGCCAAAGTCACGGGAATTGGCGGGAAAGTCATAACGCTAAGCGGATTTGCCGGCGACAACCCGTTACGCAGCCTTGGCGATATCAATATCTGGCTCGATTCAACCGACTACGGTTTCATTGAAATCGGCCATCAGTTTTTGCTGCACAACGTAGCAGATCGTTTTGGCGCCGGGGTTCTCGGTTGAACACAATGACAACCCATAAAATCCTTCCGCTGCCCGAATTGGCCAAGGTAGCCCAAAATCTGCGCGGCAATGGCAAACGCATCGTCCTATGCCATGGCACTTTTGACCTTATGCACACCGGTCATATTCGGCATCTGCAACGTGCGCGCCAGGAGGGCGACGTTTTATGCGTTACTGTTACCGCCGACGTACACGTCAACAAAGGCCCTGGACGTCCTGTATTCAATGAACAGTTACGCGCCGAAAATCTTGCAGCGCTCGCTTGCGTCGACTACGTCTCCATCAATCATGCGGTGACTGCCGTCGAACTATTGAACGAAATCCAGCCGCACGTCTACGCCAAGGGCAGCGACTACCAATCCCACAGTGACGACGTTACCGGCAATATTGCGCTGGAACAGAAAGCGGTAGAAGCGCACGGCGGCCGCATTTACTATACGGACGAAATTACTTTCAGCTCGAGCAATCTGCTGAACGAACATTTCAACGTTTTTGCTCCGGACACCAAAGAGTTCCTAAAAAGTTTTGGCAGTAAGTGGTCGGATAAAGATATTCATCGCCAGATTGCATCGCTTGCCGGATTGAAAGTACTTGTGGTTGGTGACGCAATAATCGATCAGTATCACTACACTACGCCACTTGGACAGACCGGAAAGGCAAACATCCTCGCCGTTCGCTACGATTCGGAAGAGCAATTTGCAGGCGGCGCGATCGCGGTGGCGAATCACGTTGCTGGATTTGCCAAGGACGTGACGTTGGTAACGGCCCTGGGCAGCTTCGACAGCCACGAACCGTTCATCCGTTCCAAACTGCTAAGCAATGTCGCGCCCGTATTTTTCCACTTTCAGGATGCCCCCACAGTCACTAAGCGACGCTTCGTGGATTCCGAATTGTCGAAGCTTTTCGAGGTTTATTTCTTCCGCGAAGATCCGGAAATCGTTGAATCCGAGGCGGCAGTCTGCCACTGGCTGAAACAAAACACATCCTCATTCGATGTCGTCATCGTGCCCGATTTCGGCAACGGGCTAATGACGCAAAACATGATCGCTGCCGTCAGCGAAAATGCTCGATTTCTGGCGGTCAATACGCAGATCAACAGCGGTAATCGCGGCTTTCATGTAATTAACCGCTATCCGCGCGCCGATTTCGTGTCGCTTAACGATCCGGAGTTGCGCCTCGCCGCACACAATCGCCAAGATCCGATCGAAACTGTCGCTGAACATGTTGGCACCACAGCCAAAGTTAAACAACTGGCTGTGACACGTGGAACCAAGGGTATGCTGATGTACGATCGGCAGGGGCGGGTATTCCATAACGTGCCGGCACTGTCTACCAAGGTGGTTGATCGCATAGGCGCCGGCGATGCCTTTTTATCGCTGGCCGGGCTTTGTCTTGGCGGCGGCATTGAACCCGAAGTAGCAGCCTTCGTGGGCAGCGCAGCGGCAGCCATCGATGTCCAGATCGTCTGCAACAGGGAGCCGATCGGCTCGGTTACCCTGCAAAAGTACATTTCCACGCTACTGAAGTAGCTTGCCCAAAGCAGCACCCCGCGAAAATGCCCAACCATGACCACTGCACCCATTAATGCAACCTTCGGCGGTTTTCTAAACGACGAAGAACTCGCGCTTGGCGAACGTTACCTCAACGATGGCCATGTAATCTCGCCAGTTGAAAATCGCGCTGCGCTAGATCGCATGCGTGACCACATTGCAGCTCTCGCCGCGCGATATCTGGGCATTGCGCCGCCGGCGGACCCGCAATCATTTCTCAACCGCATCGGCGATCACGTACAAGCCGCCAAATTGAACGACCTCCGACTCGCCGTGATCAATGGCGCCAATGCGGAGCCCTGGTTTCGGGAATGCTACTACGCGATCGGCCGCAAGCTCTTGTCTACCATTGTTGGCAATGAGCTGGTCATGCAAAGGCGAGTCAATTTGAGCATACAGTTGCCGGACGACGACAGCTCCCTTTTGCCCGTTCATGCCGACGTTTGGTCAGGTGATTCGCCCTACGAAGTAGTCATGTGGCTGCCGCTGGTGGATTGTTTCGGCACTAAAGCGATGTATTTGATGCCCCCTGCAAAGGACGCCTCGGTACAGTCCTGTTTCAGCAACTTTAACGGCAAGAGTTCGGAAGATCTCTTTAAAGCAATCGAAGAGGACGTCCGATTCATCGAAATTTCCTACGGTCAGGTAATCGTATTCAATCACAACCTGATGCATGGTAACCGGATCAACCGGGAAGCGGAAACGCGCTGGTCGATGAACTGCCGTTTCAAGAGCCTGTTCTCTCCCTACGCGGACAAACGGCTCGGCGAATTTTTCGAACCAATCACCATCCGCGCGGCAACACGAGTTGGCATGAACCACAAGCTACCCGGCGGATTCAGGGAGTAAGTCGCATGAAACGGCTCCGCGGATACGTCACCAGCCGCCCCTTCTTCGACAACCGCGTGCCCCAGCATGTGCAAAATATCGTCATTCGCGATTACTGCCAGCGCCGCGGCTATGAGTATCTGCTTAGCGCGACCGAGTATGCCATGCCAGCCTGCTACATGATGCTCGAAGACGCATTAAATGAACTCGGTCAAACCGATGGCATTGCCATGTACAGCATTTTTTTGCTGCCCCGCCGCCAAAGCCGAAGACAGGCAATTTATCGTAAAGTGATCGAGAAAGGCGCAAGCCTTCATGGTGCAGTTGAAAATATCGCCATGCAAACGGAAACAGATATTCGGCAGATCGAAGATATCTGGACGGTTCAGAACCTGGTTGCCAGCCACTCCCCGACATTGCCAGTGTCGTCGCGCGGGGAGTAGTGTTGCTTGTTTGTCGGTATCGACTTCGATAACACGATCGTCCGGTATGACGGCTTGATGCACAGTATAGCCTCAGGCTGGGGACTGATATCCAACAAGGGGCCGAAGACCAAGAAGGAAATCAGGGAAGCCCTTCGCAGCGTCCCCAACGGGGAAACGATTTGGCAACGCCTTCAGGCAGAGGCATATGGACCACGCATCCTGGAGGCAAATCCAGCCCCTGGTTTTGAAGAATTTCTTGCCTTTTGCATCCGACTGCGCATTCCGGTCTGCGTCATCAGCCACAAAACCGAGTTCTCGAATCTCGGTGAGTCACATGTAAATCTGCGTACGAGCGCAATGAATTGGCTGAGGCATTACCGTTTCAAGGGGAAAAGCTTCGCCAGCGAAATCGGCGAAGACGCAATTTATTTTGAAGCAACCAGAGCAGCCAAAGTCGCCCGGGTTGGCGCGCTGGGGGTCACGCATTTTATTGACGACCTCGAAGAAACCTTTGCGGATCCGCGGTTTCCACCTAATGTGGAGAAAATTCTTTACGCAAAGGATTCACCGGAAAGAAACGGTGACGCCCGCAGATTTTCAGAGTGGGGCGAGATACAGGAATATTTCGAGCGCCTCACCGGAATAACATCCCATGCGGCCGAAAACCATTGACTGACTTGCCCGTTTCACCGGAGTTGCTGGAAACTGCGCTGCCATCGCCGCCACGCTCCGCAACACGGATTGGACACGGGGGCAACAGCCGCGTCTTCCGCGTCGAGTGTAGCGACGGCAATGAATATGCAGCGAAATTTTATTTTCGCCGCGCAGACATCGGGAGAAGCCGGCTGGAAGTCGAATTCGCCGCCGTGTCATTCATGTGGGAGCATGGCATTCGGTGCATTCCGCGTCCGATCTGTGCAAATACGGAACATGACTTCGCCGTATTTGAATTTGTCGCCGGCACCGAAATCGACACGGTGCTTGCCGGAAGCAGAGAACTCGACCAGTTGCTGGGATTTGCGACCGATCTCAAAACATTAAGCCGCTCTCCGGAAGGCTGCGAATTTCCGCTGGCCGCTGACGCAGCCGTTAGTATCAACGCATTGTTCAGACAAATTGAAACCCGGTTGCAGCGACTGCGTAGCCATGCACCTGAAACATCGCTCGATCAGGTGGCTATGCGATTTATCACCGACGATTTTGTACCGGCCGTTACAGAACTGCAGTCACGATTTGCCAGAAACACCTCTGAATTTGAACTATCGGATGCAACACAAACCTTGAGCCCTTCGGATTTCGGATTTCATAATGCCTTGCGCCGCCCCTCTGGTGAACTGACGTTTCTGGATTTCGAATTTTTCGGACGCGACGACCCCGCGAAAATGATCGCGGATTTTTTGCTGCACCCCGCCCAATCGCTTGCCGAAGGGTTCAAACAAGCTTTTGCAAAAAAAATCCTGAAAACCTTTGGCGCCGATAACCAGTTGGCTGCAAGACTCGAATACGTCTACCCGATCGTCGGGCTCAAGTGGTGCATGATCATGTTGAACGAATTTGTGCCTTCAGACTTCGCTCGGCGCACATTCGCGGCGCGCGATTCCCTTGCATTAAGTCAGAAAAAATCAACGCAACTCGCAAAGTCCAAAGCAATGCTTGCAAAAATCATGAATGAGAATTGGCGATTTCCTTACACGGGGTTTGCTGCATGACGAACACCGCTCTTGCCTCACCAGCGCTCGACAGACGGTCGGTTGCACTGCGTCGCCGAATTGTCGAAGTAATGAACAATGCCGGGCGCGGTCACCTCGCTTCTGCTTTTTCTCTGGTCGAAATTTTGCGTGTGCTTTATGACAGTACATTGCATATCGATCCTGCCAAACCTTTGCTGCCTGAACGCGATCGTTTCATTCTAAGCAAAGGTCATGGCTGCCTCGCGCTTTACGTATTGCTCGCCGATAAAGGTTTTTTCCCCGCGGAAGAACTGCGTACATTCTGCCGCTTCGACAGCATGCTGGGCGGCCATCCCGAACCCTGCGTGCCCGGTGTTGAAATTTCGACCGGCAGCCTAGGCCACGGACTGCCGGTCGCGGTCGGAATGGCGTTGCATGCGAAATTCGTCCGCTCGCCACACAGGGTTTTTGTGGTGCTAGGGGACGGCGAATGCAATGAGGGCAGTGTCTGGGAAGCCGCAATGGCTGCAAGCAAGCACCGGTTGGACAACCTCGTTGCGCTGGTTGATTACAACAAACACCAATCCTATGGCAGCACCCGCGAAGTGCTCGATCTTGAACCGTTTGCCGAAAAATGGCGCAGTTTCGGCTTTGCGGTGCGCGAAGCCGACGGCCACGATGTGGCGGCGCTGAAAAAAGTATTGACTGGTTTGCCTGGAGAACAGGGGAAACCGACCGTTATCATTTGCCATACAGTCAAAGGCAAGGGCATCAGCTTCACCGAAAACAACCTGAAATGGCATCACAAAAGCGGTCTCAAGGAAAATGAAATGCGCGATCTGCTCGCAGCACTCGAGGACGTATAAATGCGCGAAGCCTGCCTCGACGAAGTTTACAAACTGGCCAAAAAAGACGAGCGCATCTTTTTTGTCGGCTCCGATCTCGGCGTTGGCACTCTCAAGAATTTCCAGCAGGAAATGCCTGGCCGGTTTTTCATGGAAGGCATTGCCGAAGGTTATCTGATCGGCATGGCCAGCGGGCTTGCGCTCGAGGGTCACGTCGTCTACGTCAACACCATTAGCACCTTCCTTACACGGCGCTGCTACGAACAAATTGCAATCGACGCCTGCCTGCACAACCTGAACGTGAGGCTGATCGGCAACGGCGGCGGCATGGTCTATGCCCCGCTGGGCCCGACACACATGGCGATCGAAGACATTTCGATCATGCGCGCGATCCCGAACATGACCATTATCGCGCCGGCGGATGCCGACGAAATGCGGCGCCTGATGCCGCAGACGCTCGACCATCCAGGCCCGATCTATATCCGCGTCGCCAAAGGCTACGATCCGATCGTATCGCGCGACGACGTGCCGTGCCGGATCAGCACCGCCCTGCCGATGCGGGCGGGCCGCGACGCATTGCTCATCACCACTGGTATTACTTTGAAAATCGCGCTTGAAGCGGCAGACCAGCTCACGACGCAAGGCATCGACGCCGCGATACTGCATTTCCCGACGATCAAGCCGCTCGATGCGGAATGCCTGCTCGAAACAGCGTCGCCGGTGCGCGCAATTGTCACCATCGAGGAAAACAGCATTATCGGCGGACTAGGCAGTGCTGTCGCTGAGGTTGTCGCCGAGGCCGGTTTCGAGCCATCGAAGAAATTCAAACGGCTAGGCATCCCCGACGTTTTCCCGGAAAACTACGGTTCGCAGGCGAAACTGATGGATCACTTCAATATTTCTACGAAGGCGACGGTCGCAGCGGTGAACGCCCTGCTGGCGAACAGGAAAGGAACCTGAACGTGAACGCCGCACAAGCTGCTACGCCGAGGCTCTACAGCAATCTAAAGTTCCTGCGTTTCCCCGAGCACATTGAGGCATTGCGAACGCAACGCACGGTTGCCCCTGTGCATATCAGGATCAAACCGATCAACCAATGCAATCACGATTGCTGGTACTGCGCCTATCGCGTCAGCAATCTGCATCTTGGGGAGGACATTGACTACGACGACAAAATCCCGGAAGCAAAAATGTTCGAGATTGTCGATGACGTGATTGCGATGGGCGTCAAAGCGGTCACCTTCACGGGTGGCGGCGAACCGCTGCTCTATAAACCATTGCCGGAAGTGGTAAAGCGCTTGGCTGCGGGTGGCGTGCGCGTAGCCACTCTGACCAATGGCTCAAACCTGAAGGGCCGCGTCGCCGACGCCTTTGCCGAATACGGCACCTGGGTGCGCATTTCCACCGATGCGTGGAACGATGCGAGCTTCGCCAATTCGCGCGGCGTGCGCGACGGTGCGTTCACCGACCTTTTGCGCAACATCCGCAGCTTCGCTGCACGCGACAGCCAATGCGTAATCGGCGTCAGCTTCATCGTCGACGAAAACAACTGCGAGCACATCTACGAAGCCTGCGCGATGCTGAAAGAAGCAGGGGTCGGACATGTCAAACTCTCCGGGGTCGTGGTCAGCAATTCAGGCGCCGAAAACAATGCTTACCACGCGCGTATTCGAAACACTGTATCCACGCAAATCGGGCGAGCGATGACCCTTGCGGACGAAGGTTTTGCACTGATCAACCATTATCACGATCTTGACGAACGGTTCGACAAGAACTACACCACCTGCCCGTACCTGATGTTTTTGACGGTCATCGGTGCCGACTGCAGGGTTTATACCTGTCAGGACAAGGCCTTCACCAAGTCCGGCACGCTCGGCTCGATCCAGGATCGGAGTTTCCGCGAGTTCTGGTTCTCTGAAGAAAACCGCCAGCGCCTCTTTGAAATCAACCCCGCGAGTGAGTGCACGCATCATTGCGTTTCGCACGCCAAGAATATGGCGATCCTCGACCTGCTGTCGGTCGATCCGGATCACGGGATGTTTGTTTAATGGGCCAACTCCTCAATATAGTTACCCCACTGCATCGCAGCACAAAGCGTGACTATTTAGCGCGCATGTTGGACGATAAAGTCCACTGCATGCTGAAAGCAAAGGAATATGAGAGGGATTACTGGGATGGCGACCGACGATACGGTTACGGGGGCTATCGCTACGACGGCCGCTGGAAACCGGTTGCACAGCAACTGATCGAAACCTACGGGCTGGCGACCAACGCACGTATTCTTGACGTCGGATGCGGCAAGGGTTTTCTGCTGCACGAACTTAAACAACTGATGCCTGAATCCACCTGCGTGGGTTTCGATGTATCCGAACACGGGCTGGCCGGCGCACCCGACAGTATCGGGGACGGGTTGTTCCAACATCGCGCGCAGGACCCGTTCCCATATGACGACAAACAATTCGACCTTGTGATTTCTCTGGGCACCCTGCACAACCTGCGCGTATTTGAACTCAAAAACGCGCTACGGGAAATCGAACGGGTCGGTCGTCGCGCCTACGTGATGGTCGAGAGTTACCGCAATGAACAGGAAATGTTCAATCTTGAGTGCTGGGCGCTGACTGCCGAATCGCTGTTTGACACTGCCGAATGGGTGTGGATATTTTCCGAATTCGGATATACCGGCGACTACGAATTCATTTTCTTTGAATGACCCTTGCCCCAACTTTCAGCGCCGGCATGCCGCTTTCGGTCAAGGCGGTTATCCACGACCAGCGTGGGCGCGTATTGCTGCAAAAGCGCGATGACAACCCCGAGATCATGGAGCCAGGTCGCTGGGGGCTATTTGGCGGCCAGGTTGAAAACGGAGAATCCCTTGATGTCGCGCTCGCGCGCGAACTTCGCGAGGAATTAAGCAGTAGCGTCGGCTTCTCAAAGGGTGAGATATTTCGCGCCTCGCGCGGAACCTTCGGCATCGTCAACGTCGTATTCCTGATGGAATGCACGGAGCCGGAAAATTCCTTGGCACTAAAGGAAGGCCAGGCCTACGGCTGGTTCGCGTTAGATGAAATAGTTGAGCTTCCGCTCAGCATACTGGTTGCCCGGCATCTTTCGCATTTTCTGCGCGCGCTTGCGCCGATTGACACTGGGGTCGAAGCGCGATTGGAACAGGCACTTCTGAGGCATTGCCACCTACTCAAGAAAAACAACCGCGTCTACTATGCAAGCGGTACGCCGGCTGCGCTAAATATGCAAAGTATGTTGTTGATCAAGGAACTGGCGGCCTACCGTGAATTGCCAATGGCGCGCATTTGCCTGCACAGCTCCGATGACGAGCCGATACACGAAATGCTAATGCTGCACACCCGGCCGCAAATCGTCGGTCCTTTGAAACAGGACAAGTCCTCATTGTCGTATCACATGCTCGACGGTGCAGCTGATTTTCGCCTGCACGACGATCAAGGTGGCTGCACCTGGGAATCACGATTGGACACCGACAATAATTTTTGTGCACGCTCGCTGCGTCTGGATGCGCGAGTATTTCGCTCGATGCAAACCATTTCACCATATGCAATTTTTCTGGAAGTGGCGGGCGGCCCTTTCAAAGACAACGATACCGTGTGGCTCAACTCAAAGAACTGAATGATGAAAGATTCCAACGTATTTAGAGTTTTTCCGAACGATCCGGTACCGCCTTTTGTGGACTGTGCCGAGGGTCTTTATATCCATACGCAGGATGGTCGCAGAATTCTCGATGCGAGCGGTGGCGGCACTTCCTACGCCATTCTGGGCTGGGGAAATCCTGAGGTCAATGCAGCCGTCGAACGCCAGCTTCGCCGCTTTGGTCATATGGACTACAAGATCTGGTCCGATGAAAACACCGAAGCGCTTGCTTCGTTATTGGTAAGCCGTGCGCAGCACGGTTTGGATTTGGTCTACTTCTCGGGCAACTCAGGTGCCGAAGCCTGCGAAGCAGCAATGAAGATGAGCTACCAAGTCCATTATGACCTCGGTCGCCGTGAAAAGCGCTGGTTTATCTCCCGCGAACAGTCGTACCACGGTTCGACCTCAGATGCTTTGGTTTTGGGCGAACGTCCCAATCTCGAGTTTTACCGCCCGATGCTTTCGCCTTATCGTGCCCATATCCCGATGCATCACCCGCTGTATTTGCGACGTCCGGATGAATCGATCGATGAATACGCGCGCCGCAGCGCTAAGCAACTCGAGGACAAGATTCTCGAGATCGGCCCGGAAAAGGTCTGCGGTTTCGTCGGCGAAACAATCATGGGAGGCCTGGTCGGCGACGTACCGCCGGCGCCAAACTACTGGAAATACATCCGCGCGGTATGCGACAAGTACGACGTCCACCTGATACTAGACGAGGTTTACTGCGGCACCGGCAGCACGGGCAAGGTTTATTGCTGCGATTATGATGAAGTGCGCCCTGATTTCATTCTGCTCGCCAAGACTCTGGCCGCCGGCTACGGCGCGATCAGTGCCGTTGTTACAAGTCGCGCGATAGAGGATGTCATTCGCCGCGTGCAGGGCCGACTTCAGCATACGACCACCCACCAAGCCCACTCGCTGTCCGTAGCCGCAGCGCTTGCAGTACAAAAAATTGTTCACAACGACGATTTCCTGCGGCATGTAACCGATTTGGGCAATCACATGCGCAATACCCTTACTACGGAATTGGGTAATCTGCCGCTTTATCGCGATGTGCGCGGTCGTGGACTGCGCTTTTCGTTCGAATACAAGGTGGACAAGCCTAATGAATTTGGCACCGAACTCGCCAGCCGTGTATTGACCAAGTACAATATTTTAATCAATGCCAAATGGCATCGCATCTGCTTTACGCCGGGCCTGATATTGACCCGCCAGCAGGCCGACGAAATCCTCGGCGCCTGCATCGGTGAAATCAAAGACATGGTAAAGGGCAAATAATGACTATCCCCCTGCAACCGGTAGTCGGCGACAACGCTGATTTCGATGCCTACTGTAGCCAACTCCGAGAGCACCTGCCGGCGAACGGTCGTCTGTTGCTAGTGCAGATTCCACAAGTCATTCTCGGCTCCTTCAACCGCGATATTGCGTTAAAGCGCGGCTATTACGCTTTTCCACCTACCGGACTGCAATATCTGTATGAGGCAATCAAGCACCGCGGCGTTGACGTTCGAATCCTCGACCTGAATTACGAGTTGTTAAAGCGCGTGTTCGAGGACCCGGGCTTCGATCACAACAACTGGCATGTTCTGCTCGAGGACGAACTTGATCGCTTCGACCCCGGCATCGTTGGCGTCTCTTGTTTGTTCGATATGGCGATCGGCCCAATGCTTGATGTTCTGGAGCGGGTACGGCGGCGCAATCGCTCGGTCGTCATAGCCGGCGGAGTCATCGCAACCTACGAGTGGAAAAACCTGCTCTCCCAGAGCCTTGCCCATTTTGTGGTGCGCGGCGAGGGCGAGAACAAATTGAACTACCTGCTCGACAAATTGACCGAGAAAAATCTAGGCACCAAGCCGACGCCGGGTATTTTCTTCAATGATGGAGAATTACGGGAAAGCCGCGGTAATCCCGACGTCGTCATGGTACACGGCAACCTGATTGATTCCTACAACCTGGTGCCGATCGAGACCTACAGCAAATACGGGTCTCTGAATCCCTATTCACGTCAGACCGATGCGCTGGGCCACGCGTTTGCCGCGATACAGTTGACGCGCGGCTGCCGCGCCGAGTGCACCTTCTGCGCCGTGCGCGATTTCATGGGAAAGGGTGTGCGCTCGCGTTCGATCGACTGCGTAATCGAGGAAATGCAGTTTCTATACGAAAAACGCGACGTACGCCATTTTGAATGGCTAGACGACGACTTGCTCTTCGACCGCCACCAGATCAAGGATCTGCTCAGCCGCATCATCGCAAAGGGCTGGGACATCAAGTGGTCTGCCAACAACGGATTAATCGCCAGTTCCATTGACGAAGAGATGATGGATCTGATCCAACGGTCCGGCTGCATTGGCTTTAAGATCGGCATCGAAACCGGCAACACCGAGATGCTGCGAAAGGTGAAGAAGCCGGGCACGCACCGCCGCTTTCTGGCGTTTTCGAAAATGGTCGAGTCCTATCCCGGGCCGTTCATTGGCGGCAATTTCATCGTCGGTCTGCCTGGGGAGACTTTCGGGCAGATGATGGATTCGCTGCGCTTCTCGCTCGAAATGAACATCGACTGGTCAGCCATCACCGTTTGCCAGGTGATTCGCGGTGCGTCGGCCTTTTCGGACTCGGGAGAATACTTCGAACACCAAATGAAGACCAAAGGTTCGAACATCGTAAATTTCATACCCGCTCGCGAATCAACCAACGGAGTGGTCAAGGCAAATGACGCGGTCAAGCGCAACATGGATGTTTTCACCATTGCTCCGGATGTAGTGCCGTCACCTGACCAAGTCAAAGAAATTTGGTTTGCCTTCAATATTATTTCGAATTACGTCTGCAACAAAAATTTGCGCCCGCGGGGAAGGCCGGAAAAATTTATCGCGTGGATCGAGACCGCGCGTCGCGCTTATCCTTCAAACCCTTACATGCTGATGTTTCTCGC
>CAZVDN010000064.1:0-2302 GCA_964625665.1 uncultured Streptomyces sp.
ACATCGACCTGACCAAATGCATTTTCTGCGGTTTTTGTGAGGAATCCTGCCCGGTCGATTCAATCGTCGAAACCCGGGTGCTGGAGTATCACGGTGAAAAGCGCGGGGACTTGATCTATACCAAACCGATGCTTCTCGGAATCGGCGATATGTATGAAGAACAGATTGCCAAGGACCGCGCCGAAGACGCGGCGTATCGATAAGGCGCCGGGCGGAACATCATGAACTTTCAGGACTTTCTCTTTTACGTTTTCTCGGCGGTGCTGATCGCTTCGGCCTGTGGCGTCATCACGTCGCGCAACCCGGTGCATTCCGCTTTGCTGCTGGTGCTGGCGTTTTTTACGTCATCAGGGCTGTGGATCCAGTTGCAGGCGGAGTTTCTGGCGATCACGCTGGTGCTGGTTTATGTCGGCGCAGTGATGGTGCTGTTTCTGTTTGTCGTGATGATGCTTGATATCAATCTGGTCAAGCTGCGTGAAGGTTTCTGGGGGTACCTGCCTTTGGCAGCCGGCGTCGGCGTCGTTTTGGCCCTCGAAATGGGGGCGGTGCTCTGGACGTTTTATTCGCGCGGCAACATCGAGGCACCCGAATATCCGGCTGGCTACAGCAATACGCGGGAACTCGGGCGCCTGATTTACACCGATTACGTCTATCCGTTTGAAATCGCCGCTGTGATTCTGCTGGTGGCGATCGTGGCGGCCATTGCGTTGACCTTGCGTCGCCGAAAACTGAACAAATACGTCGATCCGGCCGACCAGGTCCAGGTGCGCAGCAAGGACCGTGTGCGTGTCGTGAAAATGAAGGCGGAACCGAAGCAGACTTAGAGTGGTGGCGGAGCGGGGCGGTTGCATGCGGATGCCTGATTCCGTTCCGAACTAAAGGGAGCAACACGTGGTTTCACTGCAGCATTATCTGGTGTTGGGCGCGATTCTTTTCGCGGTCAGCGTGGTCGGGATATTCCTGAACCGCCGGAACGTCATCATCCTGCTGATGGCGATCGAACTGATGTTGCTTGCGGTCAACATGAATTTCGTCGCGTTTTCGCATTATCTGGGTGACCCGGCTGGGCAGATTTTCGTGTTCTTCATCCTGACCGTGGCCGCTGCAGAGTCCGCAATCGGTCTGGCCATACTGGTGGTTTTGTTCCGCAACCTGCAAACCATCGATGTCGAAGACCTCGACAGCTTGAAAGGCTGATGCCGTGACGTCGATGCAAAAACTGTATTTGCTCGTGCCGCTGGCACCCCTGGTCGGTGCGCTGCTGTCGGGCCTGCTGTGCCGCAAGATCAGCAACCGGGCGGCGCACTCGGTGACGATTCTGTGCATGATCGTCTCGGTGATCGGCGCGGGCGTCGTATTCAAGGACGTCCTTGACGGCCATACTTTCAACGGCGCGCTTTATACCTGGCTGGAAAGCGAATCAGCGCATTTCGAGGTCGGATTCCTGATCGACCAGCTGTCGGCAACGATGATGCTGGTGGTGACCTTCGTATCGCTGATGGTCCATGTCTACACTATCGGTTACATGCACGAGGACCCGGGCTACAACCGCTTCTTCAGCTATATCTCGCTGTTTACGTTCTCGATGTTGATGCTGGTGATGTCGAACAACTTCCTCCAGCTGTTCTTCGGCTGGGAAGCCGTCGGTCTCGTCTCGTATCTGCTGATTGGCTTCTGGTATACCCGCCCGACGGCGGTATACGCCAACCTCAAAGCCTTCCTTGTCAATCGCGTCGGCGATTTCGGCTTCCTGCTGGGCATCGGTCTCGTACTGATGTATTTCGGCACGCTCGATTACGCCAAGGTGTTTGAACAGGCGCCAACGCTGGCCGCCAACAGCATCGAAGTTTTCCCCGGTCATGCGTGGTCGCTGCTGACGGTAACCTGCATTCTGCTGTTCGTCGGCGCGATGGGCAAGAGCGCGCAGTTTCCGTTGCACGTCTGGCTGCCTGATTCGATGGAAGGCCCGACGCCGATTTCAGCCCTGATTCACGCCGCCACCATGGTGACCGCCGGCATTTTCATGGTGTCGCGCATGTCGCCGCTGTTCGAGCTTTCGCAGACAGCGCTTTCTTTCGTGCTTGTGATTGGCGCGATTACGGCGTTTTTCATGGCGCTGATCGCGATGACTCAGTTCGACATAAAGCGCGTAGTCGCCTATTCGACGCTGTCGCAGTTGGGTTACATGACCATGGCGCTAGGCGCATCGGCTTATTCGGCCGCCATGTTCCATCTGGTGACGCACGCGTTCTTCAAAGCAGTGCTGTTCCTCGGCGCCGGCTCGGTAATCATTGCCATGCAC
>CAZVDN010000064.1:2312-7512 GCA_964625665.1 uncultured Streptomyces sp.
TGCCGATTACCTACCTGACGGTATTGATCGGTGCGTGGGCCAATGCGGGGCTGCCGCCGTTTGCGGGGTTCTTCTCGAAGGACACCATCATTGAGGCGGTGCATGCCGCCTATGCGTCCGGTGTCCCGGGCAGCACCTTTGCCTTGCTCGCCGCGCTCGGCGGTGTGTTTGCCGGCGGCTTCTACTCGTTCCGCCTGGTGTTTTACGCATTCCACGGCAAAGAGCGTTTTGATACCCATGGCCACGGCCATGAGGCCCACGGGCATGACGATCATGGCCACGGCGGCGTGCCGCATGAGTCGCCGTGGGTGGTGACGCTGCCGCTGATCATGCTGGCGATTCCGTCCGTGTGCGCGGGCTGGCTGCTGGGCACCGTGGTCTTCGGCGATTACTTCGGAGCCGCGATTTTCACTGCGCCGGAACACGGCGGCATGGCGAAACTTGCCGAAGAGTTCCACGGCATCGTGCCGATGATCCTGCACAGCTTTACAACGCTGCCGTTCGCGCTGGCGCTGGCGGGGGCGGGCACGGCCTTCTATCTCTACCTCATCAATCCGGACCTGCCGGCCGTGCTGCGCGCGAAGCTCGGCTTCATTGTGCGCATCCTCGACGAGAAATACTATTTTGATCGTTTCAACGACTGGTTCTTTGCCGGTGGCGCTCGTGGTCTTGGCGGCGCCCTTTGGAAAATCGGCGATGTGGCCATCATCGACGGCTTTTTTGTCAACGGTTCGGCGCGCGTGATCGGCTGGGGATCAACCGTCATTCGCCAGTTCCAGTCCGGTTACATTTATCACTACGCGTTCGCCATGAACATCGGCATCCTGTTGCTGTTGAGTTTGCTGCTGAGCGGGTCGGTTTGAACGGAATTCGATAACGCCATGAACCTGCCCATCCTCAGCTTCGTCATCTGGACCCCGATCTTTGCCGGCATCGCGGTGCTTTTTGTCGGCGATCGCAATCCGGTCGCCGCGCGTATTCTGGCCCTGCTCGGCGCCATTGCAGGTGCCCTCGTGGCGCTGCCGCTGTGGTCGCAATTCAACGCCGCTACCGCAGACTTCCAGTTCGTCGAATCGTCGCCCTGGATTGCAGCATTCAATGTCAATTACCACATCGGCATCGACGGCATGTCGCTGCTGCTGATCCTCCTCAACTGCATTACAACCGTGTTGGTCATTCTTGCAGGGTGGGAGGCCATCAAGGAGCGCGTCTCCCAGTACATGGCGTCCTTCCTGATCCTGTCTGGATTGATGAACGGCGTGTTTTGCGCGCTGGATGCGCTGCTGTTTTACGTGTTTTTCGAGGCGACGCTGATTCCGATGTTTATCATCATCGGCGTTTGGGGCGGACCGAATCGGGTTTATGCCGCGGTCAAGTTCTTCCTTTACACGCTGATGGGCTCGTTGCTCTCGCTGGTTGCCTTGATTTACCTCTATAACGCCGCGGGCGGCAGTTTCTCGCTGCTGCATTTCTACGACCTGCCGCTGACCATGAATGCGCAGATCGCGATATTTGCGGCCTTCATGCTGGCCTTTGCCGTCAAGGTGCCGATGTGGCCGGTGCATACGTGGTTGCCCGACGCGCACGTCGAGGCGCCCACCGGCGGTTCGGTGGTGCTGGCGGCAATCATGCTGAAGCTCGGCGGTTACGGTTTCCTGCGGTTGAGCCTGCCGATTGCGCCGGACGCGAGCCACGAACTTTCCGGATTCGTGATTGCGCTGTCACTGATCGCGGTGGTGTATATCGGACTGGTTGCCCTGGTGCAGGCAGACATGAAGAAGCTGATTGCCTATTCGTCGATTTCGCACATGGGTTTTGTCACCCTGGGTATTTTTATCTTCAGCGCACAGGGCATGGAAGGCGCCATCCTGCAGATGATTTCCCACGGTTTCATTTCCGCGGCGATGTTCCTGTGCGTCGGCGTGCTTTATGACCGCATGCATTCGCGCCTGATTGCCGAATACGGTGGCGTCGTCAACCGCATGCCGGTGTTCGCGGCACTGTTCATGCTCTTTGCGATGGCGAATGCCGGTTTGCCTGGCACCAGCGGTTTTGTCGGCGAGTGGCTGGTCATTCTGGCAACGATGAAGGTCAATTTCTGGTACGCGGCGCTCGCGGCGACCACGCTGATTTTCGGTGCGGCCTATACGCTGTGGATGTACAAACGGGTGATGTTCGGTGATATCGCCAACTCGCATGTGGCCGAGCTGAACGACATCTCACGGCGGGAGTTTTTCATTCTTGCGGTGCTTGCGCTGTTCGTGCTGGTGATGGGGCTCTATCCGGCGCCGTTTGGAGCAGTGCTCCACGAGTCGGTCAACGAAATACTGCGCCTGGCTGCGCCCGGCCGCAAATTACTGATCGGACTGTAGCATGCAATTCTTCCTTTCACTGGCGCCGGCCTACACGGAAATTTTTCTGCTGTGCGCCATTTGCGCGATCCTGCTCATTGACCTTTTTCTCACTGATGAACAGCGCAATCTGACGTATGTGCTGTCGATGCTTACGCTGCTTGGCTGTTTTCTGATTACTGCGTTCGCTGATCCTGTCAACGATGTAGAGCCCTTCAGTGACATGCTGGTAACTGATCCGCTCGCCAGCGTGCTGAAGCTGTGCATTTTTGCCAGTGTTGCAGTGGTTTTTGTTTACTCGCAGACCTACATCCGCGCGCGCGGCATGTTCCGTGGCGAGTTTTTCGTGCTGGCGCTGTTCGCAACCCTCGGCATGCTGGTCATGGTGTCGGGTGCCAGCATGCTGACTCTGTACCTCGGGCTGGAGCTTCTCAGCCTTTCGCTCTACGCGATGATTGCCCTGCAGCGTGATTCGACACAGGCGACCGAGGCGGCGATGAAGTATTTCGTGCTCGGTGCCTTGGCATCCGGCATGCTGCTCTACGGGATGTCGATGCTCTACGGTGCGACAGGCACGCTGGACATCGATGTGATGTCGGAGGTGATTGCCGCCGGCGAGGCCGACATGACGATCCTGGCATTCGCACTGGTCTTCATTGTTGCGGGTCTCGGCTTCAAGCTCTCAGCCGTACCGTTCCATATGTGGGTGCCCGATGTCTACCACGGTGCGCCGACGGCAGTGACGTTGTTCATCGGCACCGCGCCCAAGCTGGCGGCATTTGCCTTTGTGATGCGTTTGCTGGTTTCCGGGCTGGGGGCCTCGTTCCTGGTTGAACAGTGGCAGTGGATGCTGATCATCATGGCCGTGCTTTCGCTGGCTATTGGAAATATCACTGCGATCGCGCAAACGAACCTGAAACGCATGCTGGCGTATTCGGCTATCTCGCACATGGGCTTTCTGTTGTTGGGTGTGCTCAGCGGCTCGTCCGAGGGCTATGCCGCGGCAATGTTCTATGTGGTCGTCTATGTGCTGACCAGCCTCGGCACTTTCGGCATCATGCTTCTGCTTTCGCGCGACGGTTTTGAGGCCGAGAACCTCGACGATTACAAAGGCCTGAATCAGCGCAGTCCGTGGTTTGCGGCCATCATGCTGGTGCTGATGTTCTCGATGGCCGGTGTGCCTCCCGTGGTTGGCTTCTATGCCAAGCTGTCGGTGCTGTGGGCGGTGGTTGAAGCGGGGTTCGTCTGGCTCGCCGTGGTTGCCGTGTTGTTCTCGCTGATCGGTGCCTTCTACTATCTGCGCATCGTCAAGCTGATGTATTTCGATCCGCCGCAGGACCTTTCGCCGATTGCTTCGACTGCGCCGATGCGCGTGGTGCTTGGCCTGAACGGGGCGGCCGTGCTCGGATTTGGCATCTTCCCGGGCATGCTGATGGCGATTTGCGCCTATTCGGTTGCGTTGTCCCTCTAATCCGCCATCCGCATGTCGGATGAACGGGATCCGGATTACACAGAGACCCGCGTCAGCGGCCGCCTGGCTTATGACGGCCTTTTGCTAAAGCTCGAAGAAGACACGGTGCGGCTGCCGGACGGGTCGCTGACCCGGCGCGAATGGGTTCGCCATCCCGGCGCCGTGGTGATTATTGCCATGCTCGACGAATCGACGCTGCTGCTCGAACGCCAGTTCCGCTATCCGCTGCAGCGACATTTTCTCGAGTTGCCGGCCGGCAAAATCGACGCCGGCGAAGAGCCTCTGCAGACGGCAAAACGCGAGCTGCGCGAAGAGTGCGGCTACGAGGCAGGTTTTTGGCAGCATTTTTCGACCCTGCATCCGTGTATCGGTTATTCCAACGAGCGCATGGAGTTTTTCCTCGCCCGTGATTTGCGGCTTGTCGGCCAATCGCTGGACGAGGGGGAGTTTCTGGAAGTGGTGCCGACGAAGACAGCCGATGCTCTGGCGCAGGTTCGCAATGGCGGAATCACCGATATCAAAACGGTGGCGGGGCTGCTCTGGCTGCAGGCCGGGTTGCCGGAGAGCGCGGCGCCGGTCAGGCTGCGCTGAAACTGTCTGCCAGGTCTGCGCCCCGGCCCTGGTCAAGCAGGGCGGGCGGGCTGAAGAGATAGCCCTGACCGTATTGCGCACCGATGTCCTGCAACAGGCGCAAGACCTCCGGTGTTTCGACCCACTCGGCAATGACCTGCTTGCCCATGCCGCGCGCCACATCGTTGAGCGCCTTGACGAAAACCTGGTTGCTTTTGTCGCTGCCGAGATCCCGGATGAAGCTGCCGTCGATTTTCAGGTAATCGACCTCGAACCGCTTCAGGTAATAAAAGGAGCTGAAGCCCGCGCCGAAATCATCGAGCGCGAACCGGCTGCCCATATCCTTGATCTGGCGGATAAAGTTCAGCGTGACATCGATTTCGGACATCGCGGCAGTTTCGGTGATCTCGAAGACCAGCTGTCGCGGATCAACCTTGCTCACCGAAAGCATTTCGATGAAGCGTTTCACCCAATGCGCATCTGAAATGCTGATGCGCGAAAGGTTGACGAAATAGCGCAGGTTTTTGCCCATTTCACCGGCCTGGTGCATGTGCAGCAACAGCTTTTCGACAACGCGAAGGTCGAGCTCCTTGATCATGCCGATGGATTCGGCAATTTCGATGAAATTGCCGGGCATGACGATCTTGCCGTCATCGTCACGCAGGCGCAGCAGAATCTCGTGGTGCATGGTCCTGCGGTCGGACAGGCGAACGACCGGCTGGCTGAACAACAGCAGACGGTCATCGTCGATGGCTTCACGCAGTTTCATCGACCAGTGAACGCGCTTGTGGGTATTGCGCATGGCATC
>CAZVDN010000064.1:7522-13186 GCA_964625665.1 uncultured Streptomyces sp.
ATCGGAGCCATGGTCGAACAGGACATAGCGGTTGCGGCCGTGCTCCTTGGCCTGATACATCGCGATGTCGACGTTCGACAGCAGTTCAGAAACGTTGGCGCCGTGAAACGGGTAGAGCGCGATGCCGATCGAGGTGGAAAGGTTCGAGATGCCCTTGCTGCCGCTGGCCTGCAGGCGGTAATGCTGGACGGTATCGAGAGCACGGTCGGCCACCTGAATCGCATCCTGGCGCAGCGAGCCGGGCAGGTGGATGGCGAATTCGTCGCCGCCCAGTCTGAACAGTTCGCCGTTGAAATCGCGCATCATGTCGCGCAGTGCGCTGCCGACCCCGCGAATCAACTGGTCGCCGGTACGATGTCCGTAATTGTCATTGACATACTTGAAGTGATCGATGTCCAGCAGCAGCAATGCCCCGGGTGTGGCGGACCCGATGTGTACATCAATGCGTTGCTGCAGCGCCACGCGATTGGGCAGGTCAGTTAGCGTATCGTGCATGGCCAGGTGTTCTATGCGACGCGTCGCCAGGTGCTGCTCAGTGATGTCGCGAGCCGTGCCGCGGATGCCCATGATTTCCCGATTGTCGTCATGCAACGTGCGCGCATTGATGCCGATCCAGCGGCTGTCGCCGCGCGCAGTGACGACATGGGTGACGTAGTCCTTGACCTCGCCGTTGCGTTTTAGCAATGCGAGGAAGCGGCGGTTGGCGATATGCGCGTTGCCAGCCTCGAAATCGAAAAAACAGCGCCCGTGCAGATCGCGCGGCGGCAAACCGAAAATTTCACTTGCCGCGTTGTTCAGATAGGTAAAACGCCCCTGCGGATCGGTGGTCCAGACCAGATCGTGGGAAGTTTCGACCAGATCACGGTAGCGATGCTCACTTTCCAAAAGCAACTGGATGATGCGCTGCTTTTCCGCCAGTGATTTTTTGATGGTGGCGAGTTGCTTCGAGCTTTTGTCGGGAGACAGCGTCTGTGCGGCGAGCCGGTCGATCAGTTCGCGCAGGTAGCGCCGGTGGCCGCCGAATGAGCGTTGCGCCTTGAGCACGCCTTCCTGGTCCCAGCGGCGGAGCTTCTGGATGGGGATGCCGAGTTTCTCCGAGACCTCCTGGATCGTGTAGAAAAGAGTCTCGTCCGCCACAATGTTTCTCCCCGCGTGCTCGACGATTACGCCGTTTTTTTCCATGTTAATGCCTTTTCTCCATCCCTGTCATCCGCTGCGGCTGACCGACAAGCAGCGCATCACGCAGCGTGATGGCATCGGCTGAATAGCGCCGATCAAAAAAGAGCACCTGCTGCCCGCGGCGGAAAGGGGGCCGCAACGGACGGCAGGTGCTATCCCGAAGCCGGGCCTAATGCACCTGCTGGGATTCGCCGAGACCGTTCTGGCGGGAGACCAGGCGGTTCATCAGTTTTAGGTCGCGGGTATTCAGCCGCAATGCGCTGTCCACCCAGATTTCGACCACGTCGAGCAACTCCGTATATTGGATGCGGTGCACGCGACGGCGCGTTTGTGCAAGTGCCACCAGCCCGTTCTGGCTGCGCCGGCGGCGCTCGATCAGGGCGGCGATTTCCGCTTCGCCCTGGCCGTCCTCGACCACCAGATCGACGACGCCGCGTTCGAGCATTTGCTGTGCACTGTAAATCGCGCCGCTGGTGATGAGTTCTTCCGCGCCGCGCTGGCCGATACGCCGGTCGAGGAACGAATAGGCGCCCATGCCCGGGAAAAGATTGAAGAGAATTTCCGGGAATCCGAAGCGCGCGCTTTTTTCCGCGACGATCATGTCGCCGGACAGGGCGGCCTCGAATCCGCCGCCAAGCGCATCGCCCTGGACCAGCGAAATCGTTGTGGCTGGGATGTCGAAGGCACAGTAATTCGAATACAGCACGTCGATGCAGGCGCGCCCGTAACGCAGCAGTTCAGGACGGTTTTGTTCGGCAATCAAACGCTTGAACAGATCAAGGTCGCCACCCAGGTTGAAAACGCCCGGTTTTTCGGAAGCGAGGATGACGTAATCAATGGCGTATTCCTTGCCGAGGCATTCAATGCGGCCGCCGGTATTTTCGAGAAAGTCGTGATATTGGCGGATGTCGGCGAGCAGTCCGGCGTTAAAGCAAGGGCGTGGAGCAGGGTTCCAGCGCGACCACATCGCCTGTTGAGAGGGGTCGAAATAGGCGTGCAGTTGCGCCGAAAATTCGAACTCGGTTTCCTTGACCGAGGGCAGGCGGGGCGAGGTTTCGGGGGCGCGAAAGCCTTCGTTGGCCGGATTGCGCAGCACTTCTTGCGGAATGTCGAACACGTTCATGGCGGGTCTCCTCGTTTTGAAATTCGGCGGTGTCGGTCGATGCGAATCGATATCGCGCTTTCATTAGAGGTAAAAAGAAATGACAAATCAAATCTAACAAATTGATAGATTTGACTTTTTTCCCTTTAAAAACAGAGGTAACTGAAGCTGCCTGTTTTTTGTGCAGTGAAAATTTATTTTGTTGAGACTGTGGTTCGCACAACAAGCGTATGTCGCTTCGATGGCACAGCGCGTGGCGAATACCGACGGTTCAGGTGCGCAACCGTTAGAGCCATGTGCGGTAGAAGTGATTTAATATCCGCATGATGCGGTCGATACTTAAAACACTACTTCGGATCTTCTTTCGCATACGCCTGAGCGGGGACTGCGCACCCCTAGCTGCGGGCGGTGCATTGGTGCTGGCGAACCATGATTCGCTGCTCGATGGCGTTTTGCTCGGGCTGTTTTTGCCGCGCCGACCGATTGTGATTCTGGCGCCCGAGGACGTGCAGGGAGGGCTTTACCGTTTCCTTTCGTATTTCTTTGTGCACCGCGTGCTCGATTTGTCGGAACCGGCGACGGTAAAGATCCTTGTGCGGTTGCTGGCGGCAGGCGAGCTGCTGGTGGTCTTCCCGCAAGGGCGCGTGACGACAACGGCATCCGCCATGAAGTTTTATCCGAGCGTTGCGGTAGTAGCTTTGCATGCGGCGGTTTCGGTGATTCCTTGCACGCTTAGCGGTCTGCTCTATTCGACCCACGGACTGGTGCCCGGCCATTTCGCGCGGCGGCGGTTTCCGCAGGTCACGATACGGATTGACGCCGCGGCACGCATTCCGGCGCTGCGCAGCACATCAACTCGGGCGAAACGGCGTGACGCGGCCGATTCACTGGAGGCCCTGATGTCGGCTGCGGCGGTTCGCGCGCGCGAACGCCATACGCTTTTCGAAGGCTTGCTGCAGGCGACGTCGACGTTCGGGCGGGCCCATGCGATCGTTGAGGATGTGCGCGGGAAATGCGAGACCTATGGCGAGTTATTGCGTGCAACGCTGGCGTTTTCGCGGCTTGGGCGCAGGCTGGCAGCGTGTGATGAAAATGTCGGCGTGATGATGCCGAATCTGAGCACGACCGTTGCCATGCTGATCGGGTTGGGCGCGGCACGGCGGGTGCCGGCGATGCTTAACTACACCTCTGGAGCGGAGGCACTGCGCAGCGCCTGTGTCGCCGCAAAAATCAGGACCGTCATCACATCACGCAAATTTGTCGAGGCGGCACGGTTGTATCCGGTGCTCGATGCATTGTCCGATCAACGCATCGTGTTTGTCGAAGACCTCAAGCAGCAGTTCGGCCTGCGTGACAAGTTGTGGCTGCTGGGGTGGGCGCGCTGGCATCCGCGCAGCGCACTTGAACGGGCGGATCCGGCATCGACTGCAGTCGTGCTTTTTACTTCAGGTTCGGAAGCCCGTCCGAAAGGCGTTGCGCTCAGCCACGATGCCGTGCTGGCCAATATCGCGCAGATGCGCGCGTTGATCGACTTTTCGCCCGCCGACAAGTTTCTCAATGCCTTGCCGATGTTTCACTCGTACGGGATGACCGCCTGCACGCTGATGCCGCTGCTCTGCGGAGTCGGCCTTTATTTGTACACGTCGCCGCTGCGCTACCGCGTCATTCCTGAAATCGCCTATCGCCGCGATTGCACGTTTGTCTTCGGTACCAGCACCTTCCTCGGCAAATACGGCCGTGAGGCGGATCCGCTGGATTTTTACCGTGTGCGCACGGTCATTTCCGGCGCGGAAAAGCTCAACCCGGAGGTTGCAGTGCTCTGGCATGAAAAATTCGGCTTGCGTATTCTGGAAGGTTACGGCGCGACGGAGTGCGCGCCAGTGCTCGCATTGAATACGCCGCGCGCATACCGTCTACATGCCGTCGGGCGGTTTTTGCCCGGGGTTGAATACCGTGTGGAACCGGTCGAGGGCATTTCTCGCGGCGGATGTCTGCACGTCCGCGGGCCGAATCTGATGCGCGGCTATTTTCTCTACGACGATCCCGGTGTTTTGCATCCGCCGCGCTCGTCGGTGGGGCACGGCTGGTATGACACAGGCGATGTGATCGATGTGGACAGGGACGGTTTTGTCACTGTGATCGGGCGCATCAAACGTTTTGCCAAGATTGCCGGCGAAATGGTCGCGCTCGATGCGGTCGAACGCATTGCGCAACACGCGTCCCCCGATCATCGTCACGCAGCCGCGCTGGAGATCATTCCGGGAAGCGGGGAAAGCACCGTGCTGTTCACAACCGATCCGGCACTGTCGCGCGGGGCACTGCAACGTTCGGCAAAAATCCTCGGCAGTCAGGACCTGGCGGTAGCGAGGCGCATCGAGCATGTGGCTGAACTGCCGATGCTCGGCAGCGGCAAAACGGACTACGTTGCATTGCGAACGCTGATGGGCAAGGCGCGCCCGCGTCTGGTTGAGCCGGCGCCGGATGCGCTCAATCACGCAACACCGAGATAGTGCTCTGGCTTGGCTGAGCCGGTCAGGCTGATTTCTGCTGCAGGTGAATGAGGGCGCAGGTGCCGAAGGTTGATCCGCCGTAGCTTGCGGCGAGTTCGTTGGTTTGTTCGCGCGTGGTCATTTCCACCAGGGCGAAAGCCGACGGCGTGCGGTGCACCTTGACCGAAGTTACTTTGCCGAATTCGGCGCAGCGCTGGGCAACGGATTCTCCAACCTGCAGGTCCGTTACGTTCAAGTCGACTTCCAGCATGCTTCGGTCTCCATCGGGCCGATGGCGTGTGATTCAAATGAAACATACGCCAGGACGGTAATAATTCCGCTCAGGCGCGGAATGTGGCGTGGAGAAGAGCAATAAGCAGGCCAGGCCATCTTTAGCGGGAATATTGCGATTTCGCAGATAAAACCGCCGTTTTCGGCGGATTTCGGCAATATTTGCCCGCCTTGGGCGTCGTGTTACCGGCGGCCCTGACGGCAAGCCGCCGCCTGCAGCGCCGCGTGTGCAGCGCTCGGCCGGCTATTTGGGTTCGTCCGCGATTTCAGGCAGGCTGCGCAGGTAGGCAATGACTGCGGCCAGGTCTGCCGGAACCAGCTTGGAAGTCGTATTGCGTACGACTTCGCCCATGGCCTCGGCAGCGACGTCGCCGTCAGGAAGGATCCCGGTCTGCAGAATCTCCTGCAGTTCACGATCGTTCCATTTTTTCAGGCGGGCGGGCGTCAGGTTCGGGATGCCTTTGCCTTCAGGGCCGACGCCGCCGGCCAGCAAGCGGCTGGATTTGGGGCCGCCGAGGAAATTGCGTGGCGTGTGGCATTCGCCGCAGTGACCCAGGGCGAGGGTCAGATAGGCGCTGCGCGCAGTGGCTGAAGTCGCCGCCG
>CAZVDN010000065.1:0-8716 GCA_964625665.1 uncultured Streptomyces sp.
ACAACTGGACGAACGCAAAGCCTGGTGGAAGCGATACGGCAACACCGTACTGATGCTGGTAATCGTGGTTTCGCTGGCGGCGGGCGGCATGGTCGGCTGGCGCTATTACAGCGACCGTCAGGCTTTTGCGGCAGGCGACCTTTATGTCCAGTTGCTCGGCGCTGCGGGTGCCGGCGATCCGAAAAAGGTCCAGGACATCGCGGCGACCATGGCCGATCTTTATCCGCGCACCGGTTACACGTATCTCGCCGTCATGGCTGCGGCCAGGGCGGCGTTCGATTCGGGCAATCTGGCCGAGGCGCGCGCGCGTTTGCAGTGGGTGGCGGACCGCGCCAAGGACGACGCCACGCGTGACCTGGCGCGGCTGCGTCTGGCCATGGTTTTGGTCGATGAGAAGAAACTGGATGAAGCGCTCGCGGCCGTGCAGGCCACACCGGTCGAGGCGATGACGGCGCTGTTTGCCGATGCGCGCGGCGACATTCTGGCGGCGCAGCAGAAGGCGGCGGATGCGCGCATCGCCTATCAGCTGGCGCTCGACAAGACCGATGCGAAAAGTCCGTATCGCGGCGTGATCCAGGGCAAACTCGAAGCGCTGGGCGAGGCCAAGTGAAACGCTCCCGCATCGGCCTCGCGGCCGGCCTGACATTGCTGGCAGCCGGCTGTTCGACCCCTGTCGGTGATTACATCGACCGCTGGTTCGGCAGCGGGCCGATCATGAAGCCCGCCGAACTTGTTGTTCTCAAGCCGACCGCCAATCCGAAGGTGCTGTGGCAGGTCAATGCGGGCACGGCGGAACGCCATGTGTTCACGCCAATGGTCGATGAGAACGTGGCGGCGGTGGCCGGGGCGGGCGGGCAGGTGCTGCGTCTCGAAGCCGGCAACGGCAAACAGCTGGTGCGCATCGACACGAAACTGAAATTGTCGGGCGGTGTGGGCGGCAACCGGCGGATGATGATCGTCGGCACGCCGAAAGGCGATGTGCTTGCCTACGACGGCACCGGCAAGGAAATCTGGAAGTCCCAGCTCAACAGCGATGTATTGAGCGCACCGCAGGTCGAACAGGATATCGTCATCGTACGTACGGGGGACGGGCGCCTGTTCGGGCTGGATGCCGCCACCGGCGTGCGCAAATGGGTTTATCAACGCACCTTGCCGGCGCTGACCGTGCGTACGCACGTCACGGTGCAGCCCTATCGCGGCGCGGTTTTTGCGGGCTTTCCGGGCGGCCGGCTGGTGGCCGTCTCGTCATTGAACGGAAATCTGATCTGGGAAGCGACTGTGGCCCTGCCCAAGGGCACCACCGAGCTTGAGCGTGTGGCCGACGTGACCAGTGTGCCGGTGACCGATGGCCGGCAGGTCTGTGCGGCGGCCTATCAGGGGCGCGTTGCGTGTTTCGGCACGACCAAGGGCGAACTGATCTGGGCGCGCGATTTCTCCAGCGTGTCGGGAATGGCGATGGATGCGCGCAATGTTTATGTGTCTGATGAAAAAAGCGCGATTGTTGCCTTTGATCGTGCAAACGGCGCCAGTCTCTGGAAACAGGACAAGCTCTACGGACGCAATGTCACCGCACCGGCATTGGCCGGGCGCTACATCGCTGTGGGTGACCTGCAGGGCTATGTGCATTTCATTTCGCGGGATGACGGCTCGTTTGTGGCGCGTCTGCCCACGGATGGCAGCCCCATCGTCGCCCAGCCGGTCAAGTTCGACGATAACATCGTCGTGCAGACCGTGAAGGGCGGTGTCTATGCGATCTCCATTCAGTGAGTCCGGACGCCCGTCGAACGTTTTCGTGCAACGGCATCCGCATCACACACCGCCATTTTTGACTGTTTAGGCCATGATCCCGACCCTCGTCATCATCGGCCGCCCCAACGTCGGCAAGTCGACGTTATTCAACCGTCTCACGCGCAGCCGCGACGCGATTGTCGCGGACATGCCGGGCCTGACGCGCGACCGCCATTACGGCCGGGGTCGCCTCGGCGACAAACGTTATCTGGTGGTCGATACCGGCGGCTTCGAGCCGGTCAGCGAAGACGTCATCCGCAAGTCGATGGCCAAGCAGACGCTGCAGGCAATCGACGAAGCCGATGGCGTGATTCTGCTGGTCGACGGCCGCCACGGGCTGACGCCGCAGGACCGCGTCATTGCCGACCAGTTGCGCAGGACGGGGCGCCGCTACTGGCTGGTGGTGAACAAGGCCGAGGGCATGCGCCCGGAAAATGTCGCCGCGGAATTTCACGAACTGGCGCTGGGCGATCCGCTGGTCATCTCGGCGGCGCACGGCGAGGGTGTCGGCGAACTGGCCGATCTGATTCTGTCGGAATTTCCGGAAGCGCCGCTGCAGCGGCCGACCGAAGAGCAGGAAGAAACATCGAAACATCCGCGTATTGCGGTAGTAGGCCGGCCGAATGCCGGCAAGTCCACGCTGGTCAACCGCATTCTCGGTGAAGACCGTGTCGTCGTATCCGACGTGCCCGGCACCACGCGCGACAGCATCTACGTCGATTTCGAACGCGGCGGGCGGCCTTATACGCTGATCGATACCGCCGGCATGCGCCGACGCGGCCGCGTCGAGGATGCGATCGAAAAATTTTCGGTCGTCAAAACCATGCAGGCGATCGAGGATGCCAATGTCGTGGTGCTGGTGCTCGACGGCAGCGAAAAAATCGTCGATCAGGACGCGCATATCGCCGGTTACGTGCTCGATGCCGGGCGCGCGCTGGTGATTGCCGTGAACAAGTGGGACAACCTGACGGTGCAGCAGCGCGAATGGGCCAAACAGACGCTCGAGCGCACCCTCAATTTCATGGATTTTGCCGAGGTGCATCATATTTCGGCGCTGGCTGGCTCGGGCATCCCGAAGCTGTTTGTGTCGATCGAGCGCGCCTACCAGTCGGCGATGGCCAAGCTCGCCACGCCCAAACTGACGCGCGCCCTGATGGCTGCGGTGGCCAAGCAGGCGCCGCCCCGCAGCGGCATGTTCCGGCCGAAAATGCGCTACGCACATCAGGGCGGCAGCAATCCCCCGCGGGTCATCATTCACGGCAGCGGTCTGGAGCGGGTGCCTGAAACTTATCGTCGATATCTGGAACATTTCTTCCGCGACGCGTTCAAACTCCGCGGGGCGCCCCTCAAAATCGAGTTCCGCCAGGGCATGAATCCCTACGAAAGGCGCCACGCCAAGCGCTGAAACGGCGGTTTTGCGGTGCAGGAACCGGGGCCAAGAGCACTATGGCGCATCCCGGAAAAATGCAGTAGAGTCATATTACAAATGCCAATAACACGATGGAGCCATCATGAGCACGAAGGGGCAGCTGCTACAAGACCCGTTTTTGAACACCCTGCGCAGGGAACATGTGCCGGTTTCCATCTATCTCGTGAACGGCATCAAGCTGCAGGGCCAGGTCGAATCCTTCGACCAGTACGTGGTTCTGCTGAAAAATACCGTCACGCAGATGGTCTACAAGCATGCGATTTCGACCGTGGTGCCGGCGCGTGCGGTCAACATGAATGTGGATGCGCCCTCTGATAACTAGCGTTATCGTCACACCAGACTGCGCTGCTGATGTTTGATCGTCCGGGATCCGATTCCCAGGCGGTGCTGGTGAGCCTTGATTTCGGCGAACCCGGTTACGCCGAATCCACTGAAGAACTGGTGTTACTGACGCAAAGCGCGCGCATCGGCGTTGCCGCAACGCTGCGCGGCCGCCGTCAGCATCCGGATCCGGCGTATTTCGCCGGTACCGGGAAGGTCGAAGAGATTGCTGCCGCGCTGGCCGAGAAGAAGGCCGGGCTGGTCATTTTCAATCACGAACTGTCGCCGGCCCAGGAGCGCAATCTCGAAAAAAAACTGCATGTGCGGGTGATCGACCGCGTCAGCCTGATTCTCGATATTTTTGCGCAGCGCGCGCGCAGCCACGAAGGCAAGTTGCAGGTCGAACTCGCCCAGCTCGAACACCTGGCGACGCGACTGGTGCGCGGCTGGAGCCACCTTGAGCGGCAAAAGGGCGGTATCGGCATGCGCGGCCCCGGTGAAACCCAGCTCGAAACAGACCGGCGGCTGCTCGGCAAACGCGTCAAGGTCCTGAAGGACAAGCTGGCGCGGCACGCCAATCAGCGCGAAGTGCAGCGGCGCGCGCGCCAGCGGGCGCATGTCCTGTCGGTTTCACTGGTCGGTTACACCAACGCCGGCAAGAGCACCCTGTTCAATGCGCTGACCCGCGCCGGCGCCTATGCCGCCGATCAGCTGTTTGCCACCCTCGATACGACCACCCGCCGGGTGTTTTTGCCGGGAGGGGCGCAGGTCGTGCTTTCCGATACGGTCGGTTTCATCCGCGAGCTTCCGCATACGCTGGTGGCGGCTTTCCGCGCGACCCTGGAAGAGGCGGTGCAGGCCGATGTGCTGCTGCACATCGTTGATGCCAGCAGCCCGACTCGGGTCGAGCAGATCGCGGCGGTCAATGCCGTACTGGCCGAAATCGGCGCCGCCCATATCCCGCAGATACTGGTTTACAACAAGATTGACCGCACCGGAGATCCGGCGAGGGTGGAGCGTGACGAGTATGGTAAAATTTGCACCATCCGGATAAGCGCCCAAAACGGCACCGGACTTGATGTGCTTCGTTCGACTTTAGAAGAATCTGCCGCAGCAACCCGCACGCCGGTTGCGCGATCCGCGGCAGCTTGACACAGGATTAGTTCAGCATGGCTACCTACTGGCGGTCATTCCGCGGTTTCGTCAGCGAACGGTTTTGCCGCGCGCTGATTGCCGTGATGTCCATCAACGATCCCCAATGGGGCAAGCGCGGCGACAACCAGGGGCCGCCCGACCTCGATGAACTGATGCGCAACTTCAACCGCAAGATCGGTGCGATGTTCGGGAAGAAGGGCGGCGGCACCGGCGGGCCGTCCGGCGGTGATGGTCCGAGCATGGCGCAGTTCGGCGGCGGCGCCGGCTTGCTGGGGGGGCTGGTTTTTGCAGTCTGGCTCGCCAGCGGCTTTTACATCGTCGATGCCAGCCAGCGCGGTATCGTGCTGCGCTTCGGCAAATTCGTCGAAGAAACGCATCCCGGTCCGCGCTGGCACTTTCCCTATCCGATCGAAACCGCAGAGGTAGTCAATGTCTCGCAGGTGCGCACGGTCGAAATCGGCTATCGCAATTCGGTCAAGAGCAAGGTGCCCAAAGAGGCGCTGATGCTGACCGACGACGAAAACATCATCGATATCCAGTTTGCGGTCCAGTATGTTTTGAAGGATCCGCGCGATTATCTGTTCAATAACCGTTCGCCGGACGAATCGGTCCTGCAGGCCGGCGAGACTGCGATCCGCGAGATTGTCGGAAAAAGCACCATGGACTTCGTGCTGCAGGAAGGGCGTGCGCAGATTACGGTTCGCGCGCAGAAACTGATGCAGGAGATTCTCGACCGTTACAAGACCGGCATTAATATCAGCAAGGTGACGATGCAGAACGCGCAGCCGCCGGAGCAGGTGCAGGCAGCCTTCGACGATGCGGTGAAATCGGGGCAGGACCGCGAACGGCAAAAGAACGAAGGCCAGGCCTATGCCAACGACGTGATTCCGAAGGCGCGCGGCACCGCGTCGCGCCTGCTGCAGGAGGCCGAGGGCTACAAGCAGCGCGTGATCGAACGCGCCGAGGGTGATGCCAGCCGCTTCCGCCAGATTGTCGCTGAATACAACAAGGCGCCGGGCGTTACGCGAGACCGCCTTTACCTCGACGCATTGCAGGAAATCATGACCAGCAGCAGCAAAATCATGGTTGACCAGAAAGCAGGCAACAACATGCTGTATCTGCCGCTCGACAAGATCATGCAGATGAACGCGCCGGCCACGCCGGCACCGGTCGATGCGATGAGCCGTCCGGCCGAAGCCAGTCCGGGTTCGGAGGTGGTGCCGCCGGCGGTCAGTCGGTCGCGCGAGGGCCTGCGCAGCCGTGAACGGGAGCCGCGCTGATGAAAAACAACGTCGCAGGAATACTTGCCGGGACGATGGTCGTTCTTATCGTGCTGTCGCTGTCGCTGTTTGTGGTCGATCAGCGGCAGAACGTGATCGTGCTGCGCTTCGGCGAGATCGTGAACGTGATCAAGGAGCCGGGCCTTGCGTTCAAGGTGCCCTTGATCGACAACGTGCGCTATTTCGACGTGCGCGTGCTGACCATCGACACGCCGGAGCCCGAGCGTTTTCTGACCTCGGAAAAGAAGAACGTGCTGGTCGATCTGTTCATCAAGTGGCGGATCGCCGAGGTTGAAAAATATTACATCAGCGTCAGCGGCGACGAAGCACGCGCGCAGACGCGGTTGCTGCAGACCATCAACGACGGTCTGCGCGCGGAATTCGGCAACCGCACCGTGCACGATGTGGTGTCCGGCGAGCGCGACAAGATCATGGAATTGATGCGCCTGAAGGCCAACGAGGACGCGCAGAAGATCGGCGTCGAAGTGCTCGACGTGCGCCTGAAACGCGTCGATCTGCCCAACGAGGTCAGCGAGTCGGTCTACGGTCGCATGAAGGCGGAGCGCACGCGCGTCGCCAATGAACTGCGCTCGACCGGTGCCGCCGAGTCCGAGAAGATTCGTGCCGATGCCGACCGGCAGCGCGAGGTGATCATCGCGCAGGCGTATCGCGACGCGCAGCGCATGAAGGGCGAGGGCGATGCCAAGGCTTCGGCGATTTATGCACGCGCCTACGAGCAGAACCCGGAGTTCTACGCGTTTTACCGCAGCCTCGAGGCCTATCGCCAGACGTTCAAGAACAAGGGCGATGTCATGGTGCTCGATCCCAATTCGGAGTTCTTCAAATACTTCAAGAACAGCAAGCCGCAGAAATAAACCGGCGGACTTCGAACCGGTGACTGCCGCATGTACAAAACGCTGCTCGTCGCCATCGCCCTGATGCTCGTGATAGAAGGGGTATTGCCCTTCGCTGCACCGCGGGTGTGGCGGGACACCTTCCGGCGGGTCACCGAGATGTCAGACGGCCAGATCCGTTTCATCGGGCTGGGTTCAATGCTGGCGGGGATCGTGCTGCTGGCGCTTTTCTGGTAACCGGCATCGCCGCCGGATGTTTTCAAGTGTATGCTTTCAGACGTTTTTGCTGATGTTTTAATCGCACATGCGTAAGTGGCTGTTACCCGAGTATATCGAGGACATTCTGCCTGTCCCCGCGCACCGTATCGAGGTGTTGCGGCGGGGCATGCTCGACCTGTTTGAACGCCACGGCTATCAACTGGTGTTGCCGCCGATGCTCGAATATGTCGATTCGCTGTTGACCGGCACCGGCCACGATCTCGATCTGAAGACCTTCAAGCTGGTTGATCAGTTGTCGGGGCGCACCATGGGCGTGCGCGCGGACATCACGCCGCAGGTGGCGCGCATTGATGCGCATCTGATGAACCGGCGCGGGGTAAATCGCCTGTGTTATGCGGGCAGTGTTCTGCACACCCTGCCTGCGGGGCTGAATCGTTCGCGCGAACCGTTGCAGATCGGCGCAGAGATTTACGGTCATGCCGGTATCGAAAGCGATCTTGAGGTCCAGCGATTGATGCTCGATGCACTGCGCCTGGCCGGCGTGAAGAAAATGCAGCTTGATATCGGCCATATCGGGGTTTTTCGCGCGCTGGTGCATCGCGCCGGCGTTGACGCCGAACTCGAGGATGAATTGTTCCGGGCGGTGCAGGCCAAAGACATGCCGGCCCTGGCGCGCCGAGTGCAAAAACTCGACCGCAAGACCGGCGCCGCGCTGCTGGCGCTGCCCGAATTGACGGGCGACGCACGAGTGCTTGCCCAGGCTGCGCGCCTGTTGCCCAAGCTGCCTGAAATCCGCCGCGCGCTGGCGCAATTGCGCGCCATTGCCTCGGCAATGCGCGGGGACGGCGCGGAAATCTGTTTCGACCTCGGCGAATTGCGCGGCCTGCACTATCACAGCGGGGTCGTGTTCGCCGTATACGCCGAAGGTTGCGCCAACGCGCTGGCGCTCGGCGGCCGTTACGATGAAGTCGGCAAGGCCTTCGGGCGCGCGCGGCCCGCCACCGGCTTCAGCATGGACCTGCGCGACGTGATTACCCTTGCGGCGCCGGTAAAGAGCAGGGCGCCGATATTGGCGCCGCACCGTCCGCGCGACGCTGCGCTGCAACGTCGCATTGGGGCTTTGCGCAATGCCGGGGAAAGTGTCATTGTCGATTTGCCCGGGCACGAAAAGTCCCGCCCGGAACTCGGCTGCAATCGCCGTCTGGTGCGTGCAGCCGGTGTCTGGAAGATCGTCAAAATCTGATTCAAAGTGCCGCCGGGTCACCGGCTCAAAGGAAAGCGGAATTTTCATGGCAAGGAACGTCGTTGTAATCGGCAGTCAGTGGGGGGACGAAGGCAAGGGCAAGGTCGTCGACTGGTTGACCGAACATGCGCATGGCGTGGTGCGCTTTCAGGGCGGCCACAATGCCGGGCACACGCTCGTCATCAACGGAAAAAAGACCGTTTTGCGCCTGATTCCTTCGGGAATACTGCGTGAAAACGTCGCCTGTTATATCGGCAACGGCGTTGTGCTCTCGCCGGAAGCGCTGCTGAAAGAAATCGGCGAACTCGAAAGTGCCGGTGTGGACGTCAAGAGCCGCCTGCGTATCAGCGAGGTCTGCCCGCTGATCCTGCCGCACCATGTGGCAATCGACCATGCGCGTGAAGCGGCAAAGGGCAAGGGCAAGATC
>CAZVDN010000065.1:8726-10358 GCA_964625665.1 uncultured Streptomyces sp.
CCGCGGCATCGGCCCGGCCTACGAAGACAAGGTCGCACGGCGCGCGCTGCGCCTGCAGGACCTGCTCAATCCGCCGCGCTTTGAAGAAAAATTGCGCGAAGTGCTCGATTATCACAACTTCGTGCTGAAAAATTACTTCAACGCCGCCACCGTCGATTTCGATAAAACGCGCGATGAGGCGCTGGAACTGGCGGTGCGCATCAAGCCGATGGTCGCCGATGTGCCGAACCTGCTGGCCGCCGCGCAGAAAGCCGGCAAAAGCCTGCTGTTTGAAGGCGCACAGGGCACGCTGCTCGACATTGACCACGGCACCTACCCCTACGTGACCTCCAGCAACTGCGTGGCCGGTGCGGCGTGCGCAGGGGCGGGCGTGGGCCCGCATCTGCTGCACTATGTGCTGGGCATCACCAAGGCCTATACCACGCGCGTCGGCTCGGGGCCGTTTCCGACGGAACTCGAAGACGACACCGGCAAACGCCTGGCCGAACGCGGCAATGAATTCGGTTCGGTCACCGGACGTCCGCGGCGTTGCGGCTGGTTTGATGCGGCGGCACTCAAGCGTTCGATCCAGATCAACGGCATTTCCGGACTGTGCGTGACCAAACTCGACGTGCTCGACGGCATGGACACGCTGAAGATCTGCGTCGGCTACAAGATGGGTGGCGAACGCCGCGACATCCTGCCGTTCGGCGCCGACATGCTGGCGCAGTGCGAGCCGATTTACGAAGAACTGCGCGGCTGGTCGGAAAACACCATCGGCATCACGAGCTACGACAAGCTGCCGAAGACGGCGCAGAAATACCTCGAGCGCATCGAGGAGGTCTGTGAAATCCCCGTCGACATGATCTCAACCGGTGCCGACCGCACACAGACCATCGTGCGGCGCCATCCGTTCAAGTAGCATCGGAAGATTGCTATGGGAATTCAGGCGAACGCGAGGACGCCTGAATCGTTCCTCGTTCCTGAAATCCGCTTTAGAGTGGTGCCCAGAAGAGGACTCGAACCTCCACAGTGTTGCCACCGCCAGGACCTGAACCTGGTGCGTCTACCAATTCCGCCATCTGGGCTTGCAAGGCGGGCAAATTTAATCACAAAAGGGGCTGTTGTCAAATGAAGAAATCGACATCGAGCCGGCGCAAGGCGGAAAAGCCGCGCAAAAGCAGCGCGCCGGCGAAGGCGCGCACGACAAAAACTGCAGTGACCTCCGGCGCCGGGCGCCGCGACGACCCGCATTTTTCACGCGAGCAACGCAAATATGAAGCACCGGTACCGAGCCGCGAATTGATTCTCGAGACGCTGGTGACGCAGGGTGTGCCGGTCAGTGACGGGCAATTGCAGCAGCTGCTGCACATCACACCGAGCGAGCTGGAGGGATTTGAGCGCCGTCTGGGCGCCATGCAGCGCGAAGGCCAGATCATGCGCAACCGCCGCGGCGCGATCTGCGTGGTGACCAAGATGGACCTGATCACCGGCGCCGTGCAGGGGCATCCTGACGGTTTCGGCTTTCTGGTGCGCGACGACGCGGGGCCCGACCTGTTCCTCGGGCCGCACGAAATGGCCAAGGTGCTGCACGGCGATCGCGTTGCCGCACGCGAGTCCGGGCTCGACCGGCGTGGGCGCCCCGAAGGCAAG
>CAZVDN010000065.1:10368-12770 GCA_964625665.1 uncultured Streptomyces sp.
AGATCGGCGAAGTGCTGACGCGCGCCAACACGCGCGTAGTCGGGCGTTTGCACAGCGAGCACGGTGTTTTGATCGTCATCGCCGAAAACAAGCGCATCAGCCAGGATTTTCTGGTGCCGCCGGGCGAATCCATGAAAGCCAAACCCGGCAACGTCGTGGTCGCCGAAATCATCGAGCAGCCGGCGCCGCATGTGCGCCCGGTCGCGCGCGTGGTCGAGGTGCTGGGCAATTACGCCGATCCCGGCATGGAAATCGAGATCGCGTTGCGCAAGCACGATCTGCCGTATGTTTTTCCGCCGGCAGTCGAGCGCGCCTCGGCGAACATCGTGCCGCGGGTGTCGAAACAGGACATGGCGGGGCGCGCTGATTTGCGCAAGATTCCGCTGGTCACCATTGACGGTGAGACTGCGCGCGACTTCGACGACGCCGTTTACGCCGAGCCGCGCGGCAAGGGATTCCGTCTGGTGGTGGCGATTGCCGACGTCAGTCATTACGTCAACGTCGGCGACGCGCTTGATGTCGAGGCGAAGAACCGCGGCAATTCGGTTTATTTTCCGCGTCGCGTGATTCCGATGCTGCCGGAGGTATTGTCCAACGGGCTTTGCTCACTCAATCCGGAAGTCGATCGCCTGTGCATGGTCTGCGACATGACCATCGACGGACGGGGCGACATTGCCGATTACAAGTTTTACCCGGCGGTGATGTGGTCGCATGCGCGGCTGACCTATACCGCGGTGGCGGCGATGCTCGCCGAGCCGAAAGGCGCGCTGGCCGTGCAGAACAAGCGCCTGCTGCCGCATCTGCAGCATTTGCATTCCTTGTATCAACTGCTGTTGAAGTCGCGTCAGCGCCGCGGAGCGATCGATTTCGACAGTGCCGAAACGCAGATGATTTTCGATGCGAACGGCAAGATCGAGCGCATCGTGCCGGTCGTGCGCAACGATGCCCACCGCCTGATCGAGGAATGCATGCTGGCGGCGAACGTCTGCGCCTCAAGCTTTCTGCAGCGCGAGGCGCATCCGACGCTTTATCGTGTGCATGAAGGCCCGACGCCCGAACGGCTGGCCGGCTTGCGCGAATTTCTCGGCGGCTTCGGACTGCAGGTCGGCGGCGGTGAAAAGCCGCAGGCGCGCGATTACGCCGAAGTGCTGGCCAAATGCAAAGGCCGTCCGGAGGCACAGTTGCTGCAAACGGTCATGCTGCGCTCACTGCGTCAAGCGGTCTACAGTCCGAACAATCTCGGCCATTTCGGGCTGGCCTACGACGGCTACACGCATTTCACCTCGCCGATCCGCCGTTATCCCGATTTGCTGGTGCATCGCGCGATCAAAGCGGCGCTCAACGGCAAGAAATACAACCCGGGCAGCTGGACCGAACTGGGCGGGCACTGCTCGATGACCGAACGGCGGGCCGACGAAGCCACGCGCGACGTAGATGCCTGGCTGAAGTGCTATTACATGCGCGACCGTGTCGGCGAGTCCTACGAGGGCACGGTCAGTTCGGCGGTGGCGTTCGGCATTTTCGTGTCGCTCGACGGCCTTTATGTCGAGGGCCTGGTGCACGTGTCGGACCTCGGCAGCGACTATTTTCACTTCGATCCGTCGAAACATCTGCTGCTCGGCGAACGCACGGGGCGCCGCTTCCGTATCGGCGATCGCGTACGCGTGAAGGTGGTGCGGGTCGATATCGAGACCAGCAAAATCGATTTTGTGCTCGACGATTAAAGCGGCAAGGCGGGAGGGCTCAAGTTGAGCGACTCAAGGATCATTTACGGTTTTCATGCGGTGACCAGCCGGCTGCGCCAAGATGCGGACGGGATCGGCGAAATTTTTCTCGATTCGTCGCGTAACGACGCGCGGTCGCGCGACCTGACCAAACTGGCCGGCGAACGCAATGTGCGCATCATTGCCGCCGATGGCCGGCGACTCGATGGGCTGACCGGCAATGCACGCCATCAGGGGGTGGCGGCCCGCGTGACTGTCAAACCGCTGCAGAAAGACCTGCAGGCGATCGTGCAGGGCGCGGGCAAGGGAGTATTGCTGCTGGTCCTCGACGGCGTGCAGGATCCGCATAACCTCGGCGCCTGCCTGCGCGTGGCCGATGCCTTCGGCGTGCATGCCGTGGTGGCGCCCAAGGACCGCGCGGTCGGGCTGACCCCGGTGGTGGCCAAAGTCGCCAGCGGGGCTGCCGAGACGGTGCCCTACATCACGGTGACCAATCTGGCGCGCTCGCTGCGCGAATTGAAGGAAGACGGGGTCTGGATCGTCGGCACCGACGATGCGGCGACGGCCTCGCTTTACGGCAGCCGGTTTGAGGGCCCGCTGGCCTGGGTGCTGGGGGCTGAGGGCGAAGGCATGCGCCGCCTGACGCGGGAGCACTGCGACGAACTGGTGCGCATCCCG
>CAZVDN010000065.1:12780-13152 GCA_964625665.1 uncultured Streptomyces sp.
GAGTCTGAACGTTTCGGTGGCGGCTGGCGTCTGCCTCGGTGAAACGGTCCGGCAAAGAGGTGATACCGCATTAAAGTAAAAAATATAAAGCCAAAATTATAATTAACCGGCAAATTATTGAATTAATGGATTTATTTTTCCGGTATTAAATGGAAGTGTTTAGCAGTCTGTTTTCGCTATCTTGTTGCTAAATTGGGCTTAATAAAAGCTAAAAATCTTTGTAAATTCATTGAAATAAATGTATATTCTCAACCGATTTTGAGCTGAAGGGCTGCTGCTTCATGCGATCGGTTGTGATGACCTGTCTGCGATATCCGTGGTTGCCGGTATGGGCGCTGGTGGGAAGCCTATTGGCTTTCAGCGTCCCGGCGG
>CAZVDN010000066.1:0-13012 GCA_964625665.1 uncultured Streptomyces sp.
CGCCGGCCGAAGCCGCCGCCCGGGTCGTAGCGGTTGACGAAACATTTTTCCAGCGGCAGGCCCGATGTCTTCGAGACCTGCAGATGACAGCCATCGAGGTCCTGCGTGGCGACCCAGACCTCGGCCTGGTCGGCGGTGACGCGCGCCGTGCAGTTCATCGGCTCCATCGTCGCGTGATTGAGGAAGGGCGTGCTGTAAGTGCCTTCAATTTTTTTCGCTGCGCCTTCGATGGCTTTGAGCGCATCGCCTTCCTTGCGGAAGGCATGCACCTTGTCCTGCGTGACGAGGCCGTCCTGCAAACGCGCAGCGATGGTCGCACTCGATTCGTTCGCATTGGGGCCTTCATCCCAGACGATTTTGACTTCGTCGAGCGCGCGCTTCGCATGCCACCAGGTGTCGGCGACGACCGCGACGGCCGAGGCATCGACACGCACCACGCTGCGCACGCCGGGCATGGTCAGCGCTTTCGTAGCATCGAAGCTGGCGAGCTTGCCGCCGAACACCGGGCAGTCCTTGATCGCGGCATTGAGCAGTCCGGGCAGCTTGACGTCGATCGCATAGGTCATGCTGCCGTCGAGTTTGGGCGCCGTGTCCACGCGCCTGAGCGGCTTCCCGGCGATCTTCCAGTCGCGCATGTCTTTCAGCTTCAGCGTTTTCGCGTCGGGCGCGGGCAGCTTCGCTGCGGCGGCCGCCACCTTGCCGTAGCTGGTGATGCGGTTCGATGCGGCGTGACGGATCACGCCCTTGTCGACGGTCAGTTCGCCGACCGGCACGTTCCATTCATTGGCCGCCGCCTGCAGCAGCAGCGTGCGTGCCGCCGCGCCGCCGCGCCGCACTGCATCGTGTGACATGCGGATGCCGCGGCTGCCGACGGTAATCATTTCGCCCCAGACGTTCTTGCGCGCGCGATTGTCCTGCGGCGTGACCTGTTCGGTGGCGATCTTGTTCCAGTCGCATTCGAGTTCTTCGGCCACCAGCTGCGCGAGGCCGGTGCGCGTGCCCTGGCCCATTTCCGTGCGCTGGATGCGGATCACGCAGGTGTCGTCCGCTTTGACCACCACCCAGGCATCGACTTCAGTGCCGGCGGTGTTTTGCGCGTGCGCAGCGTTGCTGAAGGGCAGATTGAAGCCGACGGCGAGTCCGCCGGCAACCGCAGTTGAACTGATGATGAACTGACGGCGCGTGAGTCCTGCGGCGTCCGTCGATGCCACCGATGTCAAATGGGGTTTCTTGGCGCTATTCATGCGGATCCTCCTTCGGCAGCCGTCATCCCAGCTGCGTTTGTGATTGTGAGTGCGGGAAGGATGCTACGCCGCCGCGGGCGGAGCGTAAAGCCGCGCGCTGCGTTTCAGAGTGCAGCCAAACGTCCGCGCAGCGCGGTCGCCTGCGCGCCCAGTGCGGCACGATCGGTTTCGCTGAATTTTTCGAGCTGGCGGTAGACCATGCCGAGGCGGGGATTTTTCGCCAGCGACGCCGCATTGCGAGCGAAGAAATCCCAGTAAAGCGCGTTGAACGGGCAGGCGCGCTCGCCAGTGCGCTGGCGGCGGTCGTAGCGGCAGCCTTTGCAGTAGTCGCTCATGCGGTCGATATAGGCGCTGGTCGATACATAAGGCTTGGTGGCGAGCATGCCGCCGTCGGCGAACTGGCTCATGCCCAGCGTATTGGGCAATTCGACCCACTCGAAGGCGTCGATATAGACGCCGAGATACCAGCGGTGCACCGCCGCCGGATCGAGCCCGGCGAGCAGTGCAAAGTTGCCGATGATCATCAGGCGCTGAATGTGATGCGCATAGGCCTGCGTCAGCGATTGGCCGATGGCCTGCGCCAGGCAGCGCATGCCGGTCTTGCCGGTCCAGAACCATTCCGGCAGCGGTGTCGCGTGCGCGAACGCATTGGCTTCGGCGTACTGCGGCATGCGCGCCCAATAGACGCCGCGCACATATTCGCGCCAGCCGAGAATCTGCCGGATGAAACCTTCGGCCGCGGCGAGCGGCACGCGGCCTTCGCGCCAGGCGTGTTCCGCGGCGGCGACGACTTCGCGCGGATCGAGCATCTTGGTGTTGAGCGCGAACGACAGCAGCGAATGGAAAAGGTGCGGGGTGTCGGCGGCCATCGCATCCTGGTACTGGCCGAAGTGCGGCAGCCCGTTTGCGATGAAGTGATCGAGTTGCTGCAGCGCTTCGGCGCGGTTGAGCGGCCAGCGCAGCTGCGCGGCGTCAGCCTCGCCGAAACTGCGCACGCCGGCGGCGCAGATGGTTTGCCAGAGTGCGGAATGGTCATGCTGCGGCCGATTGTCCGCAGGTTGCGGTGGCGTACCGCGCCAGGCGCCGCGGTTTTCGGCGTCATAGTTCCATTTTCCACCGGCGGGGCCGCCGTCGGTATCCAGCAGGACGCCGTGTTTCACGCGCATCGCGCGGTAGAAGCGTTCCATCAGCCATTGTTTGCGGCCGGCGAACAGTTCTGCCGCTTCGTTGCGCGCGGTGTAGAAGTGTTCGCTGTCAACGGCGCGGCAGGGGATGGCGGACTGGCGCGCGTAGTCTGCGCGTTGCGCATCGAGGCGCCATTCGTCCGGCGCCTGATATTCGATGGCGGTGGCGTGGTGACGGGCGGCAAGCGCGTCGAGATTTTCCGGTAGGCGCTGAAGGTTTTCAGGATCGTCGATGGCGAGATACTCGACGCGGTGCCCTGCGGCACGTCGCGCGCGGGCAAATTCGCGCATGGCAGCGAAGATGGCGAGGACCTTCTGCGCGTGGTGCAGCACGTAGTCGGTTTCCTGCCGCACCTCCATCATGACGCAGACGATGTCGTCACGGGGCGCGGCAAACCAGCTGTGACGCTCGTTGAGCTGGTCGCCGAGGATAAGGCGAAGCGTGGTTTTCATTGGCCGCAGGTCCGTTTCAAAGAGCAAAGCCGTCTGGATTCAAGTGTCGCGGCCCGCGGCTGAGCGGGCTGTACGCGCAAATTGTCATGTGCTGCGTTTTCCATTTGCGAAAAGCCGGTCATTGACGAATTTCATTGAGTTACGAGCGGCAGGGGATGCCGGCATTCACCAGCCGATGCATTTGCCATGCTGGTCGATGAAGCTTCCCGTCGAAGCCGGCGCGAGCGCATCGAGGACTCCGATTACGCGTTGTGCCGCGGCCGCCGGCGTCTGGACCTCGAGACCGGTTTTGGCGAATGGGTTCGACAGGCGGGTATCGACTGTGCCCGGATGGATCGCGACACAAATCGCAGCCGGTCTGATGCGTTGCAGTTCGATGGCTGCGGTGCGCACGATCTGGTTGAGCGCGGCTTTTGATGCGCGGTAGCTGTACCACCCGCCGAGACGATTGTCGCTGATGCTGCCGACGCGCGCGGACAGCGTGGCGAACACCGATTTGCCCGCCCGCGGAAGCAGAGGCAAAAAGTTCTTCATCAAGAGTGCAGGGCCGATGGCATTGATCGCGAACGCGCGCGCCATTGCCGCAGAATCGATCTGCCGCCAGGTCTTCTCGGCTATGCACCCGTCACCTTCTAGGACGCCGGTCGCGTCAACTACCAGGCGCAGATCGCAACCGCGCCGCGCGACATCGTTCGCAATGGCCTCGATGCCGGTTGCGTTGCACAGGTCAAGCGGAATCTCGCTGTGCCGCGAATAGGTCAGCACTGCAGAAAAACTCCGGTCCCGGAGAAGCTGCGAGGTGATTGCGCTGCCTATCCCTCCGCTTGCGCCGAAAACGACGGCCATGCCGCCGCGCGGAAACGATGCGCAGGGGTCGCACGAGGGTGAAAGCACATTATCCTCGGTGCGGGGAGTCGGATTGTTTGCGGGCGCTGCCACTTCAGCACGCAGTTGTTGAGCCGGGGCCGGGTAACTTTAATGCGGCTGTTATTTTTGCTGCCTGTCGCTGCACAGGGCCGGCGGCGTATACCAGATCCTGCGCAAACCGAGAAACGCACGGTATAGCCACTCGAGCAAAACCAGAATTCGACGGTCGCCGCAAATTCGAGCCAGTCGCGAGAACGCCGGCAGCCTTCGCCAGACTGCGACGAACGCGGCTGCACCGGAGACCACGGTGCCGTCTTCGCACCGTACATGGAATCGCCGGAGAGCCGACGCTCTGTCCGGTCCGTTCGCAAGTAACGCCTCGTCGCAGTGGGAAGCGTCTACCCAAGCAATGGCATCGCCACCGGCTGCACGCCGGTAAATGCTGATTTCCCGGCTGCAGATCGGGCAGTCGCCGTCGAAATAGACGGTGCACTGCGGGGCTGGCGACTCCATGCTCACTATGGTGTTCCTGCAGGGCGTCAATTGCCGCGGTTCAACACGGATGCCGTTGCAATCAATTCTTCAAGTAGCGCCATCGAGGCGTGTCCGGAACAGGTGAACGGATTCAACACGGCTTTCTCCGCGTATTTGAGCAGCAGCGCGGGATTGACCTTGGCAATGTTCACTTGGCCCATCGTCCAGCCGCCGAAGCGGCGCTCTGGAATTTCCTCGTAGCTGAGCAAGCGCACGTTGGCGTGCCGCGTGTCGCGGACAATGGCGTTGTACAGCTCGCACACGTCCTCGCGTCCCCCCTCAAGAACCTGCATAAAAAGATCCTCGCCGAAACAGAGCAGGCCGGTGATACCGCGCGCCGGATTGTGCTGGCGCGACGTTTCGAGAATTGAATCTACAACGGCGTTGTCGAGCGGCGTGGCGGGGCGACTGGCGTAGAGCAGGCGTACGAGCATGGCGGACTCAGCTTTTCGGATTGATGAGGGACAGAAATTCGCGGCGCAGTGCTGAGTCCTTGAGAAACGAACCGCGCATCACGCTGTTGATCATTTTGGTTTCGGCATCGCGCACGCCGCGCCAGTGCATGCAGAAGTGGTCGGCTTCCATCACCACGGCCAGCCCGTCTGGGCTGACTTTGTTCATCAGCAGGTCGGCCATCTGCGTGATCGCCTCTTCCTGAATCTGCGGGCGCGACATGATCCATTCGGCGAGCCGCGAATATTTCGACAGGCCGATGAGGTTGGAGTGCTCGTTCGGCATCAGGCCGATCCAGAGCCGGCCCATGATCGGGCAGAAGTGGTGGCTGCAGGCGCTGCGCACCGTGATCGGCCCGACGATCATCAGTTCGTTCAGATGTTCGGCGTTTGGAAATTCGGTCACGGCCGGCGGCGCCATGTAGCGGCCGCGGAAAACTTCGTTCAAATACATTTTGGCGACGCGCCGCGCCGTGTCCTGCGTGTTGTGGTCGCTTTCGGTATCGATGACGAGGCTTTCGAGCACGCCCTTCATTTTCGCTGCGACTTCGTCGAGCAGCGCTTCGTGTTCGCCGGGCGCGAGAAAGGCAGCGATATTGTCGTTGGCGTGAAAACGCACTTTGGCGCGCTGCAGTCGGGCGCGAATGCGTGCCGACAAAGGCAGTGCCGGATCTTCGTTGGCAACAGGCTGGAGGTTGGCTGTCATGGTGGTTGGCCCTGATTGTTCAGGCGTGGACGGCGCCGGAAGGTTGGAGTTGGATTGATTGCAATATCTGCGCGGCCAGCGCGCGGCCGCTGAGCCAGGCGCCTTGCACATCGCCGCCGTTCAGCCAGTCTCCGCAGAGTCCGATGCCCGGTTCGGCGCGCCAGGCGCAGGCCTCCGGCAGTTGTGCCGATCCGCTGGCGTAGCGCCAGCGGTGGGCAGTCCAGGCCTGCGGGGTGGTGCCGCCCAGCGCGCGAAAAGCCTGCAACAGTGTTGCGCTGACGAATTCCGCGTCGGACTCGATGTGGTCTTCGCTCCACGCAGTGCTGGCGTGCAGCAGCCAGGTTTCCGTGCCGTCGCGGCCCGGCTTGCTGTTGTCGCGGGCGACCCAGGCGAGCGGACCCTGACCGAGGGCAGCGGCATCGAAATCGAGCGGCAAGGGTGCGGCAAAACGCGCCATCAGCGTCCAGCATCCCTGCATGACTACGCGGCCGGCGAGGCCCGCGAGGTCGGGAGCAACGCGGTGCAGCAGGGGCGCAGCCTGCGGCGCGGGGATGGCCAGCACGACCGCGTCGAAGGTTTGCGCCAGTGCGCCGTGCTCGGCCGATTGCAGTTGCCAGCGCTGGCCGGCATGCGCAATGGCGTTGATCGTGGTTTCTTGTGACACGGCGCAGGCGCTGGACAACCAGCGCGCCGGCGCCGTCATGCGCGGCACGCCGACATGCCATGCGCCGCTGCCGCGCGCGCGCAGTGGCGCGCCGGCTTCGATGCGCAGGCGGGGTGTCCAGAGTGCGGCAACGCCGGCCTGCTGCCAGCGCGCGATTTCTGCCTGGAAGTCCGGGTGGTCGGCGGCGAAAAACTGCGCACCGTGGTCGCATTGCCAGCCGTCGCCGCGGCGCGTGCTCATGCGTCCGGACGTGCCGCCGCTTTTGTCGAACACCCGCACGCGATGGCCGGCCGCCTGCAGCGCAGTGGCGCAGGACAGGCCGGCGATGCCGGCGCCGACGATGGCAATGTCATGCAGGGGTTTCATGCGGGTGTTTTTCAATCGGATTGGTTGTCAGGACTGACGATGGTTTCGCAGCGGATCGGTTAGAACAGCCTGCGCCGCAACTGCGCCGGCACTTGGCGCCAGACGGGGCGACCAAGACCAGTTTTGTGCCGGGAAACCTGTTTTGTCCTAGTCAAACTGTGAATTTGTTGGTAGATTATGCCTTAATTAACCCTATGTCAATCAGGTTTGTCATGGACAAAAGTGTCGGGCGGATTCAACCGGCGAGCCGCGTTTCCATCGCGACCGTCGAACGGGAGACCGGCTTGTCGAAGGACACGCTGCGCGTCTGGGAACGTCGCTACGGTTTTCCTGCGCCTTCGCGTGACAGCAATGGGGAACGCGCCTATTCGCGCGCCCAGCTCGACAAATTGCGTCTGATCCGCCGCTGCATGGATCTGGGACTGCGGCCGGGCAAGATCGTCGGTGCCAGCGTGCACGAGTTGTCCGAGAGCATTGCGGCGCTCGACGCCGGAGCGCGTGCGAGTGGCGGCGCGGCGGGCGACGGGCCCGGCCAGGCGCTCATCGGCATGCTCAAGGCGCGCCAGCTGGTTGAACTGCGCGACAGCCTCGCGCATTCCATGATGCGCCTGGGCGTGCAGCGGTTTCTGACCGATGTGGTGGTGCCGCTGAGTGCTGAGGTCGGTCATGCGTGGATGCGCGGTGAAATCGAAATCCACGAAGAACATGTCTACTCGGAGCAGATCAATCATCTGCTGCGCCAGGCAATCGGCAGCAGCGCACCGGCCGTCAATGCGCCGCGTATTTTGCTGACCACGCTGCCCGGCGAAGAACACCAGCTCGGCTTGCTGATGGCCCAGGCCTATTTGTCGGTCGAGGGCGTGCATTGCATTTCACTCGGTGTGCAGACGCCCGCCTTCGACATCGTGCGCGCCGCCAGCGCGCTGGGCGCTGACATCGTCGGTTTGTCGTTCAGCCTGGCGCGCCAGCCGCGCACGGTGCATGCCCAGCTCGCCGAATTGCGCGAGGGCCTCAAACCGGCAGTGGGGCTGTGGGCCGGCGGCGCGATCGTCGGTCGCCTGCGCAAGGCGCCCGACGGCGTGCGGCTGCTCGCATCGCTCGCCGACACAACGCAGGCATTGGCGGACTGGCGCGCGCGCCGGCACGCGCAAGCGGCCTGATCAAGGAACGGACATGAACAACGCCGATGCGGCAGCAGTGAGCGCGCTCGAAAACAGTTTCCCGTCGCGCTGCGCGGCGGCTGCGACGCGCAGCGCGATCACCCTGAGTGAACGCGGCTGGTTGCCCGACGTGGTATTGCGCGCCGGCATCCGGCGCCTGACGCGCGAACGTTTGCAGGAAATCTGCGCAGGCAGTCCTGCGGCGGCGGCCGAGCGTGCGAGCGCATTTGCCGGCGCACTGCGGGGCGAGGACGTGGCATTGCTGGTGCACAAGGCCAACGAACAGCATTACGAGGTGCCCGCAGAATTTTTCGGCGGTGTGCTCGGCCCGCACCGCAAATACAGTTCCTGCTGGTGGCCCTCAGGCGTGACGACGCTTGAAGGCGCCGAGGCGGCGGCCCTCGCGGCCACCTGCGAACGCGCGGGGCTCGCCGACGGGCAGCAAATACTCGAACTCGGTTGCGGCTGGGGCTCGCTCACGCTGTACATGGCGTCGCGCTTTCCGCACAGCCGCGTCACCGCAGTGTCCAATTCGCAGTCGCAGCGGGCCTATATTGAAGCTGAAGCGGCACGGCGCGGTCTGGGCAATGTGCGCATCATTACCTGCGACATGAATGTCTTCGATATCGAGGAGCGCTTCGAGCGCGTGGTCTCGGTCGAGATGTTCGAGCACATGCGCAACTGGCCCGAGATGTTCCATCGCGTTGCCGGCTGGCTCAAACCGGGCGGGCGCTTTTTCATGCATGTGTTCGTGCATCGGCTGACGCCCTACCTGTTCGTCGAGCGCGACAGCGGCGACTGGATGAGCCGTTATTTCTTCTCCGGCGGCATGATGCCCAGCGACGATCTGGCGCTGCATTTTCAGGATCATCTGCAAATGCTGCAGCGCTGGCGCTGGGACGGCACGCACTATGCGCGCACCGCCGAGGCCTGGCTTTCCAATATGGATGCGCGCCGCGGCGCGCTCTGGCCGGTCATCGCACAGACCTACGGCGCGCAGGATGCGGCCGTGTGGTGGACGCGCTGGCGGCTTTTTTTCATGGCCTGTGCCGAGCTGTTCGGTTATGCCGGCGGCAACGAATGGTGGGTCAGTCATTACCTCTTCGAGCGTCGTCCATGAATACCCTGGAGAGCAGCGCGTCGGTTCCCGCATCGTTTCCGGCCGGCGCGCGGGTGGCCGTCAATTTTGTGGCCTTCCAGGCCGGCTGGTGGGCCTGCGTGCTCGGCACCGCGTACGACATGCCGGCCACAGGCAGCCTGTTCGCCGCGGTCATCGTTGCAACGCATATCGCATTGGTTTCGCGCCCGTTGCAGGAGCTCAGGCTGGTGGCAATCGCGCTGTTGATCGGTGTTGTCTGGGACAGCCTGTTGTTGCAATCCGGCTGGCTGGATTTCAGCGGTGGTTTTCTTCTGCCGCGCACGGCGCCGCACTGGATCCTCGCCCTGTGGGCCCTGTTCGCGATTACGCTGAATCATTCGCTGGCCTGGCTGCACGGCCGTCTGCCGGCCGCGGCCCTGCTCGGCGCGATTGCCGGACCTCTGGCGTATTGGGGTGGTGAAAAACTCGGTGCGGTGATATTCATCGAACCACTTTATGCGTCGACCGCGCTGGCCGCCGGCTGGGCAATGTTTACGCCGCTCCTGGTCAGGCTGGCACAAGACCATGGCGACAGCCGCGGAGCAGGCTGAATGTTCGCCCTGGACCCCATGGTTTACGCGCTGCTGTGCGGCCTGGCATTGGCGCTGGCGGCCTCGGTTGCCGCCTGGGCCGTGAGTTTTGTGAAGGGCGATGTCAGCATTGTCGACAGCCTGTGGTCGTTGTTGATTATCGGTGCCGGCCTCGCCTGTGCCGCGGCGTTGCCGGAGCGCGGGCCGCGCGCGGTGTTCGTTCTTGTGCTCGCTGGGCTGTGGGCATTACGGCTCTCAGCGCATATTACGTGGCGCAACCATGGCGCGCCCGAAGACCATCGTTACCGGGCGATCCGCGCGCGCAATCAGCCGCATTTCGAATGGAAGAGCCTTTATCTGGTGTTCATCCTGCAGGCGGTCCTGGCGTGGATTGTTTCGATGCCGCTGGCAGCGGCGATCTCTGGCGGCGCTGCATTGGGCTGGCTCGATCTCGCCGGTGCTGCGCTGGTTCTGTTCGGCGTGGCCTTCGAGAGTGTGGCGGATTGGCAGCTGGCGCGATTTCTGCTGCACAGGAATTCCAGCGGCGCCGTCATGGACCGCGGCTTGTGGCGTTATACCCGCCATCCGAATTATTTCGGTGAATGGTGTGTCTGGTGGGGCTTTTTTCTCATCGCCTGCGCGGCCGGCGGCTGGTGGGCCGTGGTGTCACCGCTCCTGATGTCGGTCTTGTTGCTGAAGGTATCCGGTGTCGGATTGCTGGAAAAGGACATCGGTGAGCGCCGGCCCGCCTATCGCGAATACATTGCACACACCAACGCGTTCTTTCCCGGGCCGCCGAAAGGAGAAGCGCGGTGAAGCGGTTTCTATTGCGCAGCCTGCCGCTGTTGTGCGGCGTCGTGGCGGCAGCCTGTGCCGGTGCCGCGCCTGCGCAGTCGCGCGTCTGGGATTTTCAGGCGTATCTCGATGACAAGCCGATCGGCCACCACCGCTTTACGCTGAGCGCGCAGGGCGACACGCGCGAACTGAAAAGCGAAACGCGCTTCGTGGTCAAGCTGCTGTTCCTGACCGCCTATCGTTACACCCATGATGCCGTCGAGCATTGGCGCGGCGATTGTCTGGAGCGTTTGCGCGCGCAGACCGACGACAACGGTGAACACTCTACAGTCGAGGCCGCTGCCGCAGGCGACCAGCTGACCGTCAACACGGGCAAGGCCCGCAGCACCGTTGCCGGCTGCATCATGAGCTTCGCCTACTGGAACCCGCAGATGCTGCGGCAGACGCAACTGCTCAACGCGCAGACCGGCACGCTCGAGCAGGCGCGCATCGTCGATCTCGGCAGCGAAACCATCGCGGTGCGCGGCGCGCCGGTGACGGCCAAACGCTACCGCATCACCGGCCCGAAAAATCCGATCGATCTCTGGTATTCGGCGGGCGACGAGTGGCTGGCGCTTGAATCGACCGTGGCCGGCGGACGCCGCCTGCGTTATGCGCTGAAATGATGGAGACACTGATGAAAAAAGTCCGCTCGTTGTCGTGCGCCGCCGCGGCCCTGTTGCTGGGCGGTTGCCAGAGCCCGGCGCCGTTGCCGACAGTGCCGCAGGTCGACCTGCAGCGCTTCATGGGGCCGTGGTACGTGATCGCCAACATTCCGACCTTCATCGAAAAAGGCGCGCACAACGCGGTGGAATCCTATCGAATTGACGCCGACGGCACGATTGCCACGACGTTCACCTTCCGCGCCGGCGGCTTCGACGGCGAGGAGAAGCGCTATACGCCGCGCGGCTTTGTCGCCGATCGCGAAACCAATGCACTGTGGGGCATGCAGTTTCTGTGGCCGATCAAGGCCGATTACCGCATTACCTATCTGGCCGACGATTACAGCGTGACCGTGATCAGCCGCATTCAGCGTGATTACGTCTGGATCATGGCGCGCGCGTCGACGATTGCCGACGAGGAATACCAGCGGCTGGTCACGCTGATCGGCGCGCAGGGCTACGATGTATCGAAAATCGAAAAGGTGCCGCAGCGATGGAACTGAAGCGGCGCGGATTTTTTGCCAGTGTCGCTCGCTGGTTCGATGCCTATGCCGATGACGGCAGCGGCGGAGCGGCGGCAGGCCGTTTCGACTGGGCGCGCCTCTTGCCGTTTATCGGCCTGCATCTGGGCTGCCTCGGTGTGTTGTGGGTCGGCGTGAGCACGACCGCAGTGCTCGTCGCTGCAGTGCTTTACGCGTTGCGCATGTTTGCCGTCACGGCCTTCTATCACCGTTATTTTTCGCACAATGCCTTCCGTACTACGCGCGCGGCGCAGTTTGTGTTTGCTCTGCTCGGCGCATCGGCCGTGCAGCGCGGCCCGCTCTGGTGGGCCTCGCACCACCGCCATCATCATGCCCGTTCCGACCGTGCGGATGACGCGCATTCGCCGCTGCAGCACGGGTTTCTCTGGAGCCACATGGGCTGGTTTCTGGCGCGCGAAAATTTTGCGCCGCGCAGCGCGCTGGTGGCCGACCTGGCGCGTTATCCGGAACTGCGTTTTCTCGACCGCTACGACGCGCTGGTGCCGCTGCTGCTGGCGTTGTTTTTATACGCGGCCGGCGAATGGTGCGCGGTCTACGCGCCTGCACTGGCGACCAGCGGCGCGCAGCTCGTGGTCTGGGGGTTCTGCATTTCGACGGCGGTGCTTTATCAGGCCACCTTCACCATCAACTCGCTGGCGCACCGCTTCGGCAGCCGCCGTTATGCGACGCGTGACGGCTCGCGCAACAATCTGTGGCTGGCCTTGCTGACCTTCGGCGAAGGCTGGCACAACAATCACCATCATTATCCCGGCGCGGCGCGCCAGGGGTTTTACTGGTGGGAGGTCGATCTGACCTATGCCGGGCTCAGGCTGCTGGCGCTGTTCGGCATCGTGCGCGATCTGCGCGGCGTGCCGCCGCAGATGCTGGGGGCGCGCCGCGCTGCCGGAGCGGCGCCATGAAAATCGCCATCATCGGCAGCGGTATCGCCGGCAACGTCGTCGCGCGCGGTTTGCATCGCGATCACGACATCACCGTGTTCGAGGCGGCGTCACACATCGGCGGCCATACGCATACGCATTACGTTGAACTCCACGGCGAGCGCCATCGCATCGACACCGGGTTCATCGTTTTCAACGACTGGACCTATCCGAACTTCATCCGCCTGCTGGAAGAAACCGGCGTGGCCTCGCAACCGAGTGCCATGAGTTTCAGCGTGCGCAATGAAACGAGCGGCCTTGAATACAACGGCACCACGCTCGATACGCTGTTCGCGCAGCGGCGCAATCTGCTGAATCCCGCGTTCTATCGCCTGATCGCCGCCATTTTGCGTTTCAATCGTGAGGCACCGCGGCTGCTCGAGGAGAGCGGTGAAATCACGCTGGGCGCCTATCTGGAGCAGCAGCGCTACCCGCGCATCTTCATCGACAATTATCTGGTGCCGATGGGGGCGGCGATCTGGTCCACCGATCCGGCGCGCATGCTGGGTTTTCCGGCGCGCTTTTTCGTGCGCTTTTTTCACAACCACGGCATGCTGTCGGTCGACGCGCGGCCGCAGTGGCGCGCGATCCGCGGCGGCTCGGCGAGCTATGTCGAAAAACTGGTGGCGCCGTTCCGCGAGCAGATCCGCCTCGATGCACCGGTTGAAACCGTGCTGCGCGCGCGCGGGCGCGTGCTGGTCAAGGTGCGTGATGCGGCGCCGGAAACCTTCGACCGGGTTTTTTTCGCCTGCCACTCCG
>CAZVDN010000067.1:0-12993 GCA_964625665.1 uncultured Streptomyces sp.
TATCAAATATTCGCGGTATTTTGAATTTGGCAATTTATCGAGCGCCGATTTTGCCGTTTGCGCCTCGGCCTCGGCCTGGCGCCGCGTGTAGTCCAGGGCGCCGGTGCGCTGAATCGCCGCCATCACCCGCGGCAACTCATCCAGACCGCCGTGTTCGATCGCGCCACGCACCAGCGCGCGCTCTTCGTCAGTGCCGTGCTTGATTGCATAAAGCAGCGGCAATGTCGGCTTGCCCTCGGCCAGATCATCGCCGACATTTTTGCCCGTGTCCTTGTTGTCCCCGGAATAGTCGAGCACATCGTCGATCAACTGGAAGGCGGTTCCCAGATGCATGCCGTAGCAGGCCATGGCCGCCTCCTCTTCCGGCATCGCGCCGCCGAGAATCGCGCCCAGCCGGGTGGCCGCCTCAAACAGCTTGGCGGTCTTGTAGCGGATGACCTGCAAATAGCGCTCTTCGTCGATGTCGGGGTCATGACAATTCATGAGTTGCAGGACTTCGCCCTCGGCAATCACGTTGGTGGCCTCGGCCAGTACCTCCATGACGCGCATGCTGCCGACCTCGACCATCATCTGAAACGCGCGCGAATAAACGAAATCGCCGACCAAGACGCTGGCGGCATTGCCGAACAGGGCATTTGCAGTAGCCTGCCCGCGGCGCAGATCGGAGGCATCGACGACATCGTCGTGCAGCAGCGTCGCTGTGTGTATGAATTCGACCACGGCGGCCAGCTGGTGATGAAATTTGCCGCTGTAGCCGAACGCACCGGCCGACAAAATCACCAGAACCGGACGCAGCCGTTTGCCGCCGCCGCCGATAATATGCTCGGCCACGCTCCTGACCAGCACCACATCGGAGTTCAGGCGCTGGCGGATGACGGAATCAACGGCTTTGAGGTCGGCGGCGAGAAAATCGCCTAAAATCGGTATGGACATCGTTTTTTTGGGTCAAAACGGCCTGAAACGGGCATTTTTCGGCACGTGGCCGGACGCCGGAGACGGGTCGGAAGTCCTTTATTTTACTCCGTTTTGACTCGAATTTCGCAGTTGGGTATAATGCTCGGCTTTCCCGATCCGGCGGTTCGTCCGGACATGAGGTCTAAACATGTATGCAGTGATCAAGGCCGGCGGCAAACAGTATCGTGTTGCATCCGGTGAAAAACTCAAAATTGAAACCGTCGTTGCCGAAGTCGGCAGCGAGATCGTTCTCGACCAGGTGCTGATGGTTGCCGACGGCGACAAGGTCACACTTGGCACGCCGACGCTGAGCGGTGCCACGGTCAAGGCCAAGGTTCTCTCCCACGGTCGTGCTGACAAGGTGCATATCTACAAGATGCGCCGCCGCAAGCATTACCGCAAATCGCAAGGCCACCGGCAGAACTACACCGAGATCGAAATTCTCGGTATTGCCGCCTAGTATCCAGGAGCACATCAATGGCACATAAAAAAGCAGGCGGAAGTTCACGCAACGGCCGCGACTCGGAATCAAAACGCCTGGGCGTCAAAGTCTACGGCGGCGAAGCGATCATTCCGGGCAACATCATCGTGCGCCAGCGCGGCACCCAGTTCCACCCGGGCGTCAACGTCGGCATGGGCAAGGACCACACGCTGTTTGCGATGGCACCAGGCAAAGTCCTGTTCTCGGTCAAGGGTCCGGAGCGCAAAAAAACCGTCAGTGTCGTGCCCGCCTAGGCAACACGGCTTTTCGGCGAAAAGGCTCTGTCCCGCGACAGGGCCTTTTTTGTTTGCGCCGTCCAGCCGGACAATCAGCCGCGCCGACAGCCGGTTACACGTTCCGCATCACCACGCACCATCAATTTTGACGACCGCCCATGAAATTCATCGACGAAGCCAATATCGAAGCCCACGCCGGCAAGGGCGGTGACGGCGCCGCTTCGTTCCGGCGCGAGAAATTCATTCCGCGCGGCGGCCCCGACGGCGGCGACGGCGGCCGCGGCGGCAGCATCTTTGCGCGTGCCGATCGAAATATCAACACGCTGGTCGATTACCGTTTTCAGCGGATATACCGCGCCAAAAACGGCGAACCGGGCCGCGGCGCCGACTGCTTCGGCCACTCGGCCGAAGACATCGTATTGCGTGTACCCGTCGGCACAGTCGTCACCGATACGGAATCCGGCGAACTCGTCGCCGACCTCGCAACACACGATCAGGTGGAACTGCTCGCCAAAGGCGGCAAGGGCGGGCTCGGCAATCTGCGGTTCAAGTCGAGCACCAATCGCGCGCCCAAGCAGTTCACGCGCGGCGGCGAAGGCGAATCGCGCCGTCTCAAATTCGAATTGAAGGTGCTCGCCGACGTTGGTCTGCTCGGCATGCCCAACGCCGGTAAATCGACATTTATCCGCTCGGTATCCGCAGCCAAACCCAAGGTCGCCGATTATCCGTTCACCACCCTGCACCCGAACCTTGGCATGGTGCGTGTCGATGACAACCGCAGCTTCGTCATCGCCGACATTCCCGGTCTGATCGAAGGCGCGGCCGAAGGCGCCGGCCTCGGTCACCAGTTCCTGCGCCATCTCGCGCGCACGCGTCTGCTGTTGCACATCGTCGATCTCGCCCCGTTCGATCCGGCCACCGACCCGGTGGCCGAAGCACGCGCCATCGTCAACGAACTGAAAAAATATGATCCGGCGCTTTACGACAAACCGCGCTGGCTGGTGCTGAACAAGGTTGACCTGCTGCCGGGCGACGAAAGCGCGGAACGCGCGAAAAAATTCATCGCCGATTTCGGCTGGCAGGACAAAAGCTTTATCATTTCGGCGATTGACGGAAAAGGTTGCCGCGAACTGACCTATGCAATCATGGATCACCTGCAGAATTCAGGACCGGTCATCGAGGAGCCGGTGCCGGAAGAATAACGCGCATGCAATGCACTGATACCTGAATAGCGAACACTGAATCCTGCTTCCCATATGTCCACTGAACTGGCAAAAGCGAAACGCCTGGTCGTAAAAGTCGGCAGCAGCCTAGTCACCAACGGCGGGCAGGGCCTCGACCACAGCGCCTTGACGCGCTGGGTGCTGCAGATTGCCGAATTGCGCAAAAATGGCCGCGAGGTGATCCTCGTTTCCAGCGGCGCGATCGCAGAAGGCATGCAGCGCCTCGGCTGGAAAAAGCGGCCGAGCGCAGTCCACGAACTGCAGGCCGCCGCCGCGGTCGGCCAGATGGGCCTGATCGAAGCCTACGAGTCCCGATTCCGCCAGCACGGATTGCTGACCTCGCAGATCCTGCTGACGCACGAAGACCTCGCCGACCGCAAACGTTATCTCAATGCACGCTCAACTCTGCGCACGCTGCTTGCTCTCGGCGTGATACCGATCATTAATGAAAACGACACGGTGGCGACGGACGAAATCCGCTTCGGCGACAACGATACCCTGGGCGCGCTGGTCACGAATCTGGTCGAGGCCGATGCGCTGGTCATCCTGACCGATCAAAGCGGCCTTTATTCCGCGGACCCGCGCAAGGACCCGTCGGCAACCCTGATCAGCGATGCGGTCGCCGGCAGCCCCGAACTCGAAGCCATGGCCGGCGGCGCAGGCAGCGCCATCGGGCTCGGCGGCATGCTGACCAAGGTGATTGCCGCCAAACGCGCCGCACGCAGCGGTGCACATACCGTGATCGCATCCGGCCGCGAAGACAATGTGCTGGTGCGCCTGATCGGGGGCGAACATGTCGGCACCCTGTTGCGCGCGGCCACCCCGACGCTGGCGGCACGCCAGCAATGGATGGCGGATCATCTGCAGGTGCGCGGCCGCCTGACGCTCGATGCCGGTGCCGTGCAGGCACTGCGCGAATCGAGCCGCAGTCTGCTGCCGATCGGCGTCTGCGCCGTAAGCGGCGAATTCGAACGCGGCGAAGTGGTCGGCTGCTGCGACGAATCCGGCATTGAAATAGCACGCGGGCTGGTCAATTACAACGCCAGCGAGGCGCGCCGCATTGTGCGCACGCCCTCTGCCGAAATCGAGCAGAAGCTCGGCTATGTCGACGAACCCGAACTTATCCATCGGGATAATCTGGTACTGCTCTGACCCTGACGCCGGTCAACCGGAACCGGCAACTTGCGTTAAAGTACGCGCGCGTTTTATCCTGTTGCACTGCCTTTGGGAGAACCTCCATGACCCACGCATCATTCTGCACCCTGCGGCTTGCGCTCGGCATGGCCGCTGCCGGAATTCTTTTTGCCGCCGCCGGTACTGCCGGCGCAGTCGACCTGATTACCGATGAAGAGGCGCGCCTGCCGGCGACGCCCAAAATGGCCACCCGTGGCGGCATTACGCGCGGCCCGAGCATCAAGGTCCTCAGTCCGAATCCCGACGGTCAGGTCAAGGCGCCGTTCGCGATGAAAATCGAATTCCAGCCGCACGGCGGCTCGAAGATCGACGCAAATTCGGTGAAGGTGACTTATCTGAAAAAGCCGGCGGTGGATCTGACGCCGCGCATGAAATCCGCCATTTCCGAATCCGGCATCAACCTCGGCGACGCCAACGTGCCCGCCGGTGCGCACGACATCAAAATCGACGTCACCGATGCTGAAGGCCGGACGAAAAGCGAGACCGTCAGCTTTACCGTGGTGAAGTAACCGGCAAAGGCTCTAGCCCAGAATTCCTTTGATGCCGGTGACGATCGCCATGATCGCACTAGCGACCGGCATCAGGTTGCTGATGACGTTTTGCACCGTCTCCGCGTGCTTCTTCAGTTTCGGCCCGTTGGCGACCGCGCGCCCCGTTACAAACGCAATCACCTGCGCCAATCGCAGGGTCGCTTCGCCGGCGCGGTTTTGCACCCCCGAGCGCGCCTGCAGGGCGCTGCTGACCAGCACACCGGTCAGGTGCGCAAACATGATGCTCGCGATGTATTCGAATGTTTCCTGCCATTCACGCATATTCTCCGGCAGGAATGCAGTTTTTTCGTGGATGCTGGTGATGTAGGCCATGCCGAACACGGCAATCGCACCGACCACCAGCCCGAACAGAATTTCCATCGCCGGCGAAATCCGGTATCGCAGGGTCAACCAGACGGCCAGTGGCAGCGGGATGGCGATGGATACGGAACGCAACACGAGCGTCGGCCAGTCATAAACGAAGACGACCAGCCAGTGCGCAACCAACAACAGTATTGTCATCGCCACCGCAGCCACGGCGACGCGCCGCCAGCGCTGCGGCAAAAGCTCGGGCACGACTGCAGGCGCTTCATCCGCCTGCGCACTCAAATCATTGTCTGCAAACCCGCCCCGCAGTGATTTTTTCAGTGCGGCAACCTCGTCTTCCAGCGCCTTGATGCGCGCCTCCAGCACCGGTGTTGCGCCGCTGCGGTTGCCGCCGGCGGCGTCATCGGACGTAAATTTGATCTCGACGGCACGCACGCGGTCGATGACCGGCCACAGAAACGACAGGTCCCGCGAAGAATCCCCCGTTGGCGGCGTTGTGCCGGCGCTGTCGCGCGGCGAATCAGATTGCTCGGGCATCGGCCCTCCCCGTTTGCTCCATTTTTATTATTCTAGCAGGCCATCCATGGCGCCCCCGACTTGCCGGCGATGTGCCTACAACCTGCCGTAGCGCAACCGCTGCACGACTTCGCGCGCTGCCCGCGGCGGCGTTTTGCCGTTCACACAGAATGCTTCGGTATACAGCACGACGTGGTGGCGATTGACCTCGCGCGCCTCGATCAGGCGCCAGGGCGCTTCACGCGCGGCCGACCAGGTGCCGCCGCGTTGCCCGAAAGCATAGGCCTTCTGCTCCCGCGTCTCGCAACGTATGCCTTCAAACGAAACATTTTCCGCACCGCCGGGACTGCGCACCACGAGTACATAGCGCACCACGCCATCCTTGCCGATCGACAGCGTGTCCACATCGACGAAAAAGCGGTTGCTGCTGGTGCCGGCGCCACGGAATTCCGCCAGACTTTCCAGTTTCGGATAGGCCGGCGGGGCCACCACCTGCTCAACCCAGGCTGTGTTGCCCTGTTCATATTCATCTGCGTCGGTTGCCCGCAATTCCTGGCCAGCGGGCCATGCTGTGCCTGAAATTGCGGCCCACATAACAGACGCCATGACCGGGAACCCGCGGTTCACGGGTCGAGGTCCCTGACCAATGCGCCCCTGACCGCCGGCGCCGCATCGACTTGCACGGAATAGGCCGCGTGGTCCACGCCCAGCGACAACCGCGCGCCCGCGCTCAGCGCCTTCTTCATCGCCGCATCGAGTTCGAACCGCACAAAATGCACCGACGAGGTTTTCTCTTCGTTTTCGCGCTCGAGATCTTCATCGGCAATCGGATACACGCGACTACAGCCCTCGACTTGCACCCAAACGCGGTCTTCAACCCCTTTAAGCCGCCCAAGCATGACCCGACGCTCCTCGACATCCGGGTATTCGATCAACAGCGTCGCCTTCCAGTTGCTGCCGTCCGGGATCAGCGGGTTATAGGCATCGAGTTCGTCACGAATGCCGTCTTCCTCGAAAATTCTTTCCACACGCAGCATCTCCTGCACCTGGTAGCGCACGGTGAGTTCGTCCTCGAAGAGCAGCGTGATATGGTCGCCCAGGGCGACCGTGCGGTTCTTCTTGTGCGCTATCACGCGCTGCCGGTATTCGGGCCGCGCCTTCGCATAGGCTTCGAGCGTCATCAGGTCGCCGGCGGTGAGTTTTTTCATCGCCGCCTCACAATCCGTAGGCCAGTCGCAACAACGTCAGCGGATGCGCGAGCTGCGCTGCAGTCTTGCCGTTCTCGCGCAGGCCCTGCTCGATGTGGCGCCCGCCAAGCTGACAGTCCGACGCCACCCAGTCGGCTTCGCCGCCCGCCGGATGTTCACCGAGCGCGCGGAACACCGGCCGGCCGATCTTCATTGCCATGGCGTGAAATTCTGTCTTGCATCCCCAACTGCCGGAATGCCCGGAGCAGCGCTCCACGGTATTGAGCTTCTCTTTTGCCGCCAGTTGCAGAACTTCGCGCGTCTTCTGCCCCATGTTCTGCACGCGCAAATGGCAGGCAATATGGTACGACACCTTGCCGAGGTCCTTTTTGAAATCCGTTTTAAGCAGACCGTCCTTGTGCCGCAGCATCAGATACTCGAACGGATCGAACATCGCCTCGCGCACTGCCTTCACATCCGCGTCGTCCGGGAACATCAACGGCAATTCCTGTTTGAACATCAGCGTGCAGGACGGAATCGGTGTGACGATCGCATACCCTTCGCGCGCCAGCTTCGCCAGCGGCGGAATGTTTTTTTCGTTCAGCGCAGCCACCGCCTCAAGATCACCCAGCTCCAGCTTCGGCATGCCGCAGCAGGCCTCTTTTTCGACAATGGTCCACGGAATTTCATTGTGATCAAGCACGCGGGCCAGATCGTGACCGATGCCGGGCTCGTTGTAATTGATATAACAGGTCGAGAAAATCGCCACCTTGCCCGGCGCACGGGTGCCCTCGCGCGCCGCGGTTACCGCACTGGCGCCCGCCGAGTGGCGGAAAGTCGGCGACGAATACGACGGAATCCACGCCCTGGCGTCTACACCCAGGGTTTTTTCCATGACGGCGCGCACTGCGCCGGTATTATTGGCGGAGTTGACGAATTTCACCACCACCGGGATCGACGCCAGTTTGCCGAGCGCATCGGTCTCCGACATGAATTTGTCGCGCAACCGCGCGCCGCCGTTTTTGAATTTGACCGCCTTAGCACGCAGCATTAGGTGCGGAAAATCGAGGTTCCACTCATGCGGCGGCACATAAGGGCACTTGGTGAGGTAACAGACGTCGCACAGATAACACTGATCGACGACTTTGACGAAGTCCTTCCTGTCGACGCCGTCAAGTTCGCCGGTCTTGCCCTCGTCGATGAGGTCGAACAGGGTCGGAAACGAACCGCACAGACTGACACAGCGGCGGCACCCGTGACAAATATCGAACACGCGATGCATCTCCGCATCGAGTTTGCTCTGGTCGTAGAAGTCCGGCGATTTCCAGTCGATCGGATGCCGGGTCGGCGCTTCGAGACTGCCTTCGCGTATGGTCATAGGGTCGTGAGGAGTATGGAGTTAGGCGACAGGCACAGCACAAAAACAAAGGGTGAGGCGAGGATATTGCTCCCCACACCTCACCCCTTACGCCTGACTCGCTGTTAATCAGCCAGTGCGTCGAGCGACTTCTGGAAACGATTGGCGTGCGAACGCTCGGCCTTGGCCAGCGTCTCAAACCAGTCGGCGATTTCTTCAAAGCCTTCGCTGCGTGCCGTCTTTGCCATGCCCGGATACATGTCCGTGTACTCATGGGTTTCGCCGGCAATCGCGGCTTTCAGATTATTGCGCGAGCTGCCGATCGGCAGGCCCGTGGCCGGATCACCCACCGCCTCGAGGTACTCGAGGTGGCCATGCGCATGGCCGGTTTCGCCTTCCGCCGTGGAACGGAACACCGCCGCCACGTCGTTCTGGCCTTCCACATCGGCCTTCGCTGCGAAATAAAGGTAACGGCGGTTCGCCTGCGATTCGCCGGCAAATGCCGCTTTGAGGTTGCCCTCGGTTTTTGAGCCTTTGAGCTGCATTGTGTTCTCCTCTGTTGACAGCTGACTTTCAGGGACGACGCCCTGCCATGCCATCCCCGTTAACCGGCATGAAACCATTCCCGCCGGCCATGGGCCTGAATTAGACTGAATCTAATTGGTATTTTGAGTTTAGGACGCCACCCAAACAGTGTCAATGAATGGGAGCCGGGCTCAGCGAACCGCAGCCGCGCGGCTCGAGCGCTCGTGCGGTGGACGCCGCAAAAAGCGCGCAAGCTCACCCAACGCAAGCTGATACACCTCTCGCTTGAACTCCACCACCGAATCGAGCGGCACCCAATAATCATTCCAGCGCCAGGCATCAAACTCCGGCTTTTGCGACGCACGCAACTGCACATCCGTATCGCGCCCGACCAGGCGCAACAGAAACCAGATCTGCTTCTGCCCGCGATAGTTGCCGCGCCAGTCGCGCCGCAGCCATTGCTCCGGTACGTCGTAACGCAACCAGTCGCGCGTGCGCCCGAGAATTTCCACGTGCTGCGGCTGCAACCCCACTTCTTCGTGCAACTCGCGGTACATGGCGACCTCGGGTGTCTCACCCGGATCGATGCCACCCTGCGGAAACTGCCATGCGTGCTGCTTGACGCGCTTGCCCCAGAAAACCTCGTTTTTTCTGTTGCAGATGATTATTCCAACATTGGGGCGATATCCGTCACGATCAATCATGTGAATCACCCTTGAATCTGTCTGATTGGGACAAATTTTTCCACAGTTCCGGCCGCTTGGAAAGCAGCAACGGGCTCAAATCAGCAAAGCCTCGTCATCATGCGGATTGAGCACCTTGAATTCCTCGACAAACCGTCCGAATGCGAGTCCGAAATGCGGCGTCAACGCCTTCGCCCTGCGGTTCAGTTCGTCCCAGCGCGGCCTGCCCTGATCGCATTTGAAAGCAAAGGCGGCAATATTGCCCGGCTTGCCCGCCGGCAGACACAGGACACGGCCGTCAAACGCCGTGCGCAGGCGTTCGACGCAGGCGCTGAAATCGCGGTCGCCGCCCCACAGGTTGACGACAAGGACACCATCGTCGCCGAGCACGCGCGCGCAATTGCGGTAAAACGGCAGCGTGGCCAGTGCAGCAACCTGAGATTCAGAGTCATAGCCATCGACGATCAGCACGTCGGCGCGCAACCCCTTGCGCGCCACATATTCGACGCCATCGCCGACCATCACGTTCAATCGTTCGTCGTTGGGCGGCAGCATGAAGAACTGGTGCGCAATCGCCACCACCTGGGGATTGACCTCCACCGCGGTGACCTTCGCCTGCGGCACATGATGGTAGACAAATTTCGCCAGCGAGCCGCCACCGAGCCCGATCATGTGCACATTGCGCGGGTCGGGCTTGAACAGCAGAAACGCCATCATGCTGCGCGTATAAACCACCTCGAGGTCGTTCGGCCGCGCAATGCGCATGGCGCTCTGCACGGTATCGCTGCCGATATGCAGCGTGCGCACGCCGAATTTTTCGCTGATGTAAACCGACTCGTTATCGTCGGCCGGTTTGCGTACTCGCCAGCTCTGCAGGAACTTCATTGTTCGGGATTATTCCGGTAAGTTGCACGGGTTCGGTAGAATAAGGACTTTTGCACGTTTCGCATAGGTATCGGACTGTCATGCGCGTATCCAACTTCTTCCTCTCCACACTTAAAGAAGCGCCCTCCGAGGCGGAACTCATCAGCCACAAGCTGATGATCCGCGCCGGCCTCATCAAACGCCTCGGCAGCGGCATCTACAGCCTGATGCCGATCGGCCTCAGGGTCGTGCGCAAGGTTGAAGCCATCGTGCGCGAGGAAATGAACCGCGCCGGCGCCGTCGAACTGTCGATGCCCGTGGTGCAACCGGCCGAACTGTGGCAGGAATCCGGCCGCTGGCAGGCCTACGGCCCGGAACTGCTGCGCTTCAAGGACCGCCACGAACGCGACTTCGTCATCCAGCCGACCTCGGAAGAAGTCGTCACCGACATCGCGCGCAATGAAATCAAGAGCTACCGCCAGCTGCCGGTGCACTTCTACCAGATCCAGTCGAAGTTCCGCGACGAGCGCCGCCCGCGCTTCGGCGTCATGCGCGGACGCGAATTTGTCATGAAGGACGGTTATTCCTTCCACGCGAGCTATGCCGATCTCGAGCGCGAATACAAAAACATGTATGACACTTACACGCGCATCTTCACGCGCCTCGGCCTGAAGTTCCGCGCCGTTGCCGCCGACACTGGCTCGATCGGCGGCACCGGCTCGCATGAATTCCACGTGCTTGCCGATTCCGGCGAAGACGCCATCGCCTTCTGCCCGACGTCGGATTACGCCGCCAACGTCGAACTCGCCGAAGCACTGGCGCCGGCCGGCGCGCGCGCCACCGCAGGCGCCGCGATGGAAAAAGTATCGACACCCGGCAAAACCAAATGCGAAGACGTCGCTGCCCTTTTGAACATTCCGCTGACCAGAATGGTCAAGGCCGTCGCCATCGTCGTCGGTGAAGCGGCCTTTCATCTGGTGCTGCTGCGCGGCGACCATGATCTGAATGAAATCAAAACGCAGAAGCTGCTCGGCGAATTCCGCTTTGCGACCGACAAAGAAATCGTCGAAACACTCAAATGCAAACCCGGCTACATCGGTCCGGTGCAAACGCCCGCGGGCGTCACCATCGTCGCCGATCGCACCGTCGCCGTGATGAGCGATTTCGTCTGCGGCGCCAATGAAAAGGATTTCCACCTCTCCGGCGTCAATTTCGGCCGCGACCTCGCCGAACCGGTGAAAGTGGCGGATTTCCGCAACGTCGTCACCGGCGACCCCAGCCCCGACGGCAAGGGCACGCTCGAGTTGTGCCGCGGCATCGAAGTCGGCCACATCTTCCAGTTGCGCACCAAGTATTCGGCCGCCCTGAAGTGCAATTATCTCGACGAAAAAGGCGCACAAACGCCGATGGAGATGGGTTGCTACGGCATCGGCATCACGCGCATCGTCGCTGCTGCCATCGAACAGAACCACGACGAGCGCGGCATCGTCTGGCCGCAACCGATCGCGCCGTTTGATGTCGCAATCGTGCCGATCGGCATCTGCAAAAGTCCGGCCGTGCGCGAGGCCGCCGAAAAACTGCACGGCGAACTGACTGCCATGGGCCTCGACGTGCTGCTCGACGACCGTGACGAACGCCCCGGCGTGATGTTCGCCGACATGGAACTCACCGGCATTCCGCACCGCGTGGTGATCGGCGACCGCGGCCTCAAGCAAAACCAGCTCGAATACCAGGGCCGTCGCGACAAGGCGGCGCAACCGGTCGCGCTCGACAACGCCGCGGAAGAAATCAAAAAACGCGTATGCGGCGGCTGATCGGCCTGATACTCGCCGCCAGCGTCGCGCTGGCACACGCCGGCAATCAGCAATACGAAGCGCTTTCGGCGAGCGTGCAGGCGGCCATGAGTTCTTCCATCAGCGATCAGGCGGTGCCGTTTCTCGCCTTCGATACGGCCGAAGAAGCGCGCGCCTGGCTTGACGCCATGTCGGGCAAGCTGGAAAAACGCATGCCGGACAAGCGCCAGCGCGAAGAGTTTCTCGTCACTGTGCATTACGAGGCCAAACGCGCCGCGCTCGACCCGCAGCTGGTATTGGGACTGATCCAGGTGGAAAGCGCCTTTCGCAAATACGCGGTCTCCACCTCCGGCGCGCGCGGCCTCATGCAGGTGATGCCCTTCTGGGTCAAGCTGATCGGCCAGCCGCAGCACAACCTCTTTCACCTGCGCACCAACCTGCGCTACGGTTGCGTGATTCTCAAACACTATCTCGATATGGAGCGCGGCGACTATTACCGCGCGCTCGGCCGCTACAACGGCAGCCTCGGCCAGCCCGAATATCCGAACATGGTGGTACGCGCCTGGATGAACAACTGGAAATACACGCCGCCCGCCGGCCGGCGCTGACCGATCGCGCGTCTCAACCGCCGGTCGCGCCGGCCTCGAAAAAATCCCCGAGCGGGCATTCCATGGCGGCACCGCCCCGCTCGGCCAGTTCGCTGACGCGCGACTCGAAACCGGCCATCGCCTGCCGGCCCGCGGCGGGCGACTCAAGATCAAACACGAACAGCCGATAGATGTCGCGCAACGACGTGGACTCCGCCAGTGGACTCAGCGCCCATCCCACGTGACCCACCCTTGCCACATAACCGGCGCGGGTCAAAGCGCCGAGCACCCATTCCAGCCGGTCGATGCGCAGGCGCGAACCGGCGTGCAGCATGGCGGTGGTCACATTGCGGCCTTCGCGCTTCGCGCGCCACAGAATTTCCAGCGCGCGTAGCGCATGAAAAAAATCGCTGCCGGGCGCATGCCGGTCGCTGGCAGCGTGTTCACGCCATTCCGGCAGTTCCGCCACAAGGACCGCCCCGCCGAGCACGATCAGCCAGAGCAGATAGATCCAGAGCAGGAAAATCGGCACCACG
>CAZVDN010000068.1:0-811 GCA_964625665.1 uncultured Streptomyces sp.
CGCGCAGGGCCGCGCCAGCCCGAACAATGACGCCTATATCTTTCGCTTTCCGCCGGTGACGCAGACCATCGAGGTTCCCTGTGCGCACCTTGGCGGCGACCACAATTATTGCCACTGGATCACGCGCAACATGGTCAAGCTCGGCGTGCTCGAGGGCACGCCGTACGAATCATTGCCGCTGCTGATCAACGCCGATCTGCGCCGGCATCAGAAAGAATTTCTCGAACTGCTCTCGATCCCGGAAGACCGTTTGATCCGTCTCGAACGGCCGGCCCTCGTGCATGTGCGCCGGCTGGTGGTGCCCACCAATGTCACCAACCACGCCAAGATGGGCATCGGCACGCAATGGCTGCGCCGCCATCTCGCGCATTGCATGGACAACGCGCCGCCCGGCGATCTGCTGTTCGTCTCACGCGAGGATGCGCGCGTGCGCCGCCTGCTCAACGAAGACGAATTGTTCGCCGCGCTGCAACCGCTGGGCTTCGAATCGATCCTGCCGGGCGAAATGCCGGTGCGCGAACAGATCCGCCGCTTCTCGCGCGCCAAAGTCATCATCGGCGCGCACGGCGCAGCGCTCGGCAACATGGTGTTCGCGCAACCGGGCATCCGCCTGATCGAACTGACCACCACCTTCAAGGCGCACATACCGGATTTTCACGTGCTGGCACGGGTCTGCAATCTGCAGTTCAGCAGCATTGTGTCCGACGATTACGACTTCACGCGCCCTGAGCCCTATCAGGCCGACATTGATTTCCGTGTCGATGTCGCCGAAGTGCTGTTGGGCCGCCTCGATCATGCCGGCGTAGACGGC
>CAZVDN010000068.1:821-12986 GCA_964625665.1 uncultured Streptomyces sp.
GCTGAAATGAAACGCTGCGAGCCGGCGCTGTTTGACTGATCTGCGCCGCCCCGGCGGATTGTTCAGGGGCGATCGTCGTGCCCGACCGGCGGCGCGGGTTTGACAGATGCCGGCGTTTTGCTCAGATCCGGAAAACCGCTGCCGGCGTCGGAAAATTCGAAATGCTCGCGACCGATGTCATCCGATGAATCGAGCAGATTCTGCGTCAGGAAAACCACGCAGATCGGCCCGAGCACGCACACTGCCAGCAGCCCGATGACCAAAAACTGCTCCCAATTCAATTCCTGCATGATGCGCGCCGCCATACGCCAAAAGTTGGAGATAACGTACCCGATCGAGGGGGGGACGAGATACTCGTCCAACGAACTAGTGCTTAGGTAGTAGTCGTCGCCGCTGCTGGGTATACTGACCGGGCAAACTTCACTGGAGGGGGTGACGTATGTTCAGAATTTCTGACGGCATCGTTCGCACGCTTGGCGCTCTGGCCATGCTCGCCATGAGCACGCTCGCCGCGCAGGCGCAGGACTGGAAGCCGAATCGCACGGTTGAACTGGTGGTCGGTTCGGCGCCGGGCGGGTCGCCTGACATCATGGCGCGGCTGGTGCAGAAAATATTCCAGGAAAGCGGCCTCGTCGCCAATTCGACCGTCGTCAACAAACCCGGCGCGGCCAACACAATCGGCTGGGCCTATCTCAACCAGCACAGCGGCGATGCGCATTACATCGCGACTATCTCGCCGGCATTGATCGGCAATCGTCTGATGGGCACGAGCACCCTGAACCACCTCGATTTCACGCCATTGAACATCATGGTGCGGGAATATGTGGTGATCACGGTCAAGGGGGATTCGCCCATCACCTCGCTGAAGGAGCTCACCGCACGCGTGAAAAAGGATCCGCAGTCGCTGACCTTCGCTTTCGCCACTGCACGCGGCAATCACAATCACATTGTCATGTCGATGTACCTGAAATCGATCGGCATCGATCCGAAGTCGGTGAAGACCGTGGTATATCCGGGCGGCGGACCGGCGATGACAGCGCTGCTGGGCGGACACATCGATGTATACGTTGCGGCGCCGCGCACCATGGTTCCGCTGCACAAGGAAGGCCGTGCGCGGGTACTCGGCATTTCATCGGCGCAGCGCCAGAAAGGCGGCCTGGCCGAATTTCCGACGCTGAAAGAACAGGGTGTGGACGCGGTGTTTTTCACCTGGCGCGGCTTCATGGGCCCGAAAGGCCTGAAACCCGCGGAAATCGCCTACTGGGATGCCACGTTCGCAAAGCTTGGCCAGAGCGAGGAATGGCGCAAGGATGCCGAGACCCAGTTCTGGGCGGCCGATTATCTGCTCAGCGCGGAGACCCGCAAGCACCTGGAAGTCGAAAACGAACAGACGCGGGCGATTCTCTCGGACCTCGGACTGACCGCTGCCCCCGCAGGCAAATAGAACAAAAAACAGGCCAAAAAAAAGCCGCGCGGAGAAGCGCGGCTTTTTTATCCGGTGCTATACCGCTCAGGCTGCAACGTCAGCCTTGAGACCCGCTTTCTCGATGCCGAAAGCGCACACGGCCTCATCTTCATCACCCGTTCCGCCACTCGCACCGGCAGCACCCAGCACATTGCCTTCTGCATCGCGGATCAGCGCAGCACCCGGTTGCGGCAGAAAGCGGCCCTTCGAGGTCGCCGCGAGTGACAGAAAGAAATTGGGGTTTTCCTTGGCGCGTTTGCCGAGCGCGCGGCTCGAGCAGCTCATCGCCACCGCGCCCCAGGCCTTGCCCAGCGCGATATCAAAACGGGCCATGCTGGCATTGTCTTCGCGCTGCACCGCGACGATGTTGCCGGAATCGTCAAGCACGACAACGGTCAGCGGCTTGATCTTCATTTCTTTTGCTTTGACGAGCGCCTGCTCGATGATGGTGTTGGCTTGTTTCAGCGTGAGTCTGGACATGAAGTCTCCGGATGGTTCGATGGTTGGAAGTTGGGTGCAGCCTGATTGACTGTCCGCGAGCGCGGCGTGCATGAAATCCCGGCTGAATATACAAGCCGCTGCGCGCGACTGTCAAACCGCAGGCAAAAAAACCGGCGCCGCTCTGACGCGGACTGCGCCGGCACTGCGGCGCGCGCTTATTTGAGGTTCTCGGCAAACCCGGGCAACTTTACAAGCTTCTGCCAGTTGGCGAATTCGCGCTCGAGGAGTTCCCGGAACTGTTGCGGCGATGCCGAAGGGGTCGCTTCGGCACCGTCCTTCGCAAAGGCCGCCTGCACCTCAGGCGCCGACAGCGAACGTGAAATTTCGCCATGCAGGGCGTTGATCACCGCCACAGGCGCCTTTGCAGGCGCGAATATTCCGTACCAGTTGATCAATTCGAAACCCGGCACGCCCGCCTCGGCAATGGTCGGCACATCGGGGAACGACTGCACGCGTTTGGCGCTGGTCATGCCCAGCACCTTGAGTTTGCCGCTGCGCACATGCGGCATGCCCGAAATCGTCGCGGTAAAACCCATCTGCACCTGGCCGCTGATCATATCGGAGAGGACCAGCCCGCCGCCTTTGTACGGCACGTGCACGATATCAACCCCGGCAAGGTGGCAGAACAGCGCGCCGGCCAGATGCCCGGCGCCGCCGACACCGGATGAGCCGTAACTCAGCGCGTTCGGCCGTGCCTTCGCATATGCAATGAATTCGCGCACAGTGTTTGCCGGCACCGCCGCATTGACCATCAGCATGTAGGCTACGGTGGTGAGCTGGCTGATCGGCGCATAGGCTTTGCGCACATCGAACGACACTTTTTTCTGCACGCCGGCACTGGCGATCAGGCTGCCCGAGATCACCAGCAGCGTGTAGCCGTCCGCCGCCGACTGCGCGGCGACCTCCATCGCAATCAGGCCGCTGGCGCCTGGACGGTTGTCGACGACGACCGAACGCCCCCACTTTTCCGTCAGCTTCTGCCCCACCGCACGCGCGGTGATGTCGATGCCGCCGCCGGGTGCATTGCCGACGAGAAGACGGATCGGCTTCTCCGGATAGCCCTGCGCGCCTGCCGCGCCGGCCGCGAACAGCATCACTGCTGCAATCGCCGCTGTATTGAAGATGCGCATGGCAGACCTCCTACACCGCCGCCGCGATCGCGTCGCCCATCTGCTGCGTCGTCGCCTTGCCGCCGAGATCGACCGTGAGATGCTTCGCTGCTGCAATCACGCTGTCAACAGCGGCATCCATCACCCGTGCCGTCTCGACCGCCTTCGGCTCGTTGTATTTGTGGCCCAGCCATTCGAGCATCATCTTGCCGGACATGATCATCGCGTACGGATTGGCGATGCCCTTGCCCGCGATGTCGGGCGCGGAGCCGTGCGTGGCCTGCGCCATCGCCTGCGTTTCGCCGACGCACATGCCGGGCGCAAGCCCGAGGCCGCCCGCCAGGCCGGCACCGAGATCGGTCAGAATATCGCCGAAGGTGTTGGTGGTGACCACCACATCGAACTGCTGCGGCTTCATCGCCATCTTCAGGGCAAAGCTGTCGATCAGCACGTCCTGCATTTTGACCCCCGGAAAATCCTTCACCGCCTTGTGGCACTCCTCGGCAAACATGCCGCACACGAGCTTGAAGGTCGGCGCCTTGTGCACCGTGGTGACCACCTTGCGCGCGCGGGTTGCAGCAATCTCGCAGGCGACGCGCGCGACGCGATTCGCCCCCTTGCGGGTCACCACGCGCATGCCGATCGAGATGTCGTCGTTGGGACGGAATTCGCCGCTGCCGGCAACCACGGTACCGGCGCGCGTCAGCCCCTCGGTCGCTTCGCGCACGAACACCACATCCATGTCCTTGTGCACCGACGGCACATTTGCATAAGAACGCACCGGCTTGACACTGGCGAAGAGCTCAAAGGTCTTGCGGAACGGCGGCATCACCCAGGTCGGATCTTTCTGCGGATAGGCGCTGTGGCCGATCGGCCCCATCAGCCAGCCGTGCAGGCCGCGCAGTTTTTCGTCGGTACCGGGCGGAATCGTATGGCCGAATTCCTCGTGCGCCTTGCGGCCGATGGGCAACGGATGCCATTCGATTTCGAGGCCGGTCTTCGCCGCCGCCGCTTTCATCACCTTGACGGTCTCCGGCACCACTTCAAGCCCGATATCGTCACCCAGCAAGATCCCGATTTTCAGCATATGCACTCCCTTAGTTCCACTTCATGCGGCGCACCGCCTTCATGCGCTGCACCGAATCGCCCGCCAGATGCGTCCAGATCACCGCGTCGCGCACCAGCTTTTCAGCGCGCGCGGGAATCGCGCCGCCGTGCGCGCCCTGCACTTCCAGATTGATCGACGTCACTTTCTGCACAACGTCGGTGGCAAAATTCATCAGCAGCACATTGTTCACGGAGTGGTTGCCGATCTTCGCATCCCCCTCGCCCGCCACGCGCATGACGAAGGAGCGCAGCGCCTCGGTCAGCATGTGCATCTCCGAAATCTTCAGTTGTATATGCTGGTTGTCCCGGAAGTAGCGCGCCCCGGGCTGGCGGGTACGCGCACACGCCATCGCCATTTCGACCGCGTCCTCGCAGACGCCTACGGCATTGGCCGACAGTTCAAGGTCGCCGAAGGTGCCGTGACGCGTCTTGTAGGCGCCGTTCACCTCGCCGACCACATTGGCGTGCGGCACGCGCGCATCTTCGAAAATCAGTTCGGCATTCTGGTAAAAACGCCAGCCGCGCTTGTTGAAGACCTTGCCGATGCGCAGGCCCGGCGTGTCGATCGGTATCAGAAACTCGGTTCCGCCCTCGCGGATGCTGACGTTCGGGTCGGTGCGCGCATCGACAAAAAAGAGCTTGGCCACCGAGCCGTTGGCAATAAAGCACTTTTCGCCGTTCAGTATCCATTCGTCGCCGCGGCGCTCCGCGCGCAGGCGCCAGCCGGTTTTCGGAAAATCCTCCGGCGGCAGACGGTGATCCGAACCCGAATTGGGTTCTGTGCCGGCGTGACCGAGCAGAAAGGTGTCGTCGTCGAGAAACTTCTTCAGGTAACGCGCCTTCTGATCGGCAGAGCAGAACTCGGCGATCAGATGGCTCCACTTCCAGCACTGGCTGAAGGTTTTCGCCATGGCGCTGTCGCCTTTGGCCAATTCGATAATGACCAGCGCCTGCGTCACGAGGTCGATGCCGTGGCCGCCCCATTCCTTTGCCACCACCGCGGTGCGGAAACCCAACCGCGATCCCTCCCTGATGACGTCCCAGTCGAAACTCGCGCGCGGATCGGCGATACCGTCACGCCCGAGCGACCGCGGCCGCAGCATGTCCTGCGCGAATTTGCGCGCCTTCGCCTGCCACGCGAGTTGCTCCTCGCTGAACCGCACATCCATTGTTGATTACTCCGAAAAAGCAGCTACCTTGACTGGTTCCCCGTATTCGCGCCCTGCGGACCGAAACCCGGCAGATAACGCGGGCCGTCCTCGATACCGTCAACCGGCGGCCCGGACAAACCATGGCTGGTGTCCTTGACGACGAATACGGTGAGGTCGCCCTCGCCCGAGGCCGCGGTGCAATGCTGAACGCCGGCCGGCATGTGGATCAGGCCATAGGGCACTACTTTCATCTCCGCCCCCGCAATCTCGCCGATCAGCCGGCCGGCGAGCACCACATTGAACTGCTCATTCGGATGCGTATGCAGTTTGGCGCCGGATCCGCGCGCCTTGTGGATGACACCGACGTGCAGCGCCGAGCCGCTCAGCGCCGCACCGAACGAGCTTGACTTGCCGGAGACGAAATTTTTCGGCACAACCTTTGCACTCGAAACGCCCGGCGGCACTGCATCGAGTTCGTCGATTGCATAGACAAATCGTACGCTGCCGTCGGTGGCCGGCCGCGTGCGCGGCGCGGTCACAGCGCCGGTTCCACCGTGCCAGGCGGCGCCGGCCGAAAGATCGGCGCCACGCGAAATCGCAGCAATAAAGGCGGTGTCTTCTGCAGCTTCGAGCACATAGGGCATCGCGGCCGGTACATGAAGTGCGTGCCGGGCCGGCACCTTCAGCAATCGACCGTCGATATCCGCTGTGAGGCATCCATCGAGCACGAAAAAAAACCGCTCGGCGCCGCCGTCTGCGGCATTGCAAACACTGCCGCGCGGCACGCGCAGCAAGGCCACACAGGCGCGCGCACCGCCGACCGCGACGCCGGCGTGCACGGTGTTTCCCGCCGGCGCATGCACGTCCACCTCCGCGCTGCTCGGCGCAGACGATGCCGGATCTGCGCCGTCAAGATCGTAGACGTAACGGATACTGCCTGACTGCTGCTCTGCCGTCTGCATGCTTCCTCCGCGACCACGTACGCATCGGCCGCGGACGGCTGCGCCATTGGTTTTGTTGACTGGATGACCCCGATTATCGCATTGCGTGCAACGCAGGTGCAATGCGACGGCAGGCCGTTTCGACATCGCTGGCAATCGCCGACCGGATATGAAAAACTCCGCAGACGATCGAGGAGAACACAATGCGAATTCAACGACTCGCCTGTATTGCAGCATGCTGTCTCTGCGCGATGTCCGCCGCGCCGGCACACGCGCAAACGGAAAATTTCCCGGCGCGGCCGATCCGCATGATCATGGCCAACAACCCCGGCAGCGCCAGCGATATCTACGGCCGCATCCTGTTTACCCGCATGGCCGAACGCATGGGCCAACAGATCGTGGTCGACAACCGCCCCGGTGCCGGCGGTGTCATTGGCGTCGAAATGGCGGCGCGCGCCGTGCCCGACGGCTATACGCTGGTGACGGTGACCGCGGCGGTGGTAACGATCGCACCGCATGTCTACCGCAAGATCGGCTATGACCCGCTGAAGGACCTCACCCCGGTATCGGTCTTCATCAAGAGCGAAACCGCGCTCTGCGTAAACAACAACCTGCCGGCGAAGACCGTGCGCGAGTTCATCGATCTGGCCAAGGCCAAACCCGGCGCGCTCAACATGGCTTCGGCGGGCATCGGTGCCACCAGCCATCTGGGCGGCCTCATGTTCGCCAGCGCAATCGGCATCGAAGCCAACCATGTTCCCTACAAAGGCGGCGGTGCCTCGGTGCTGGCGCTGGCGCAGGGCGAGGCGCAATGGGCGCTGGGGCCGTTCGGCGCCTACATCGCGCAGGTCAAAACCGGGCGCGTGCGCTGCCTCGCCACCGCCGGCGATAAACGCTCGGCGGTCGCGCCCGAGCTGCCGACGATGATCGAGAGCGGTGTGCCGGGATTCCGCTACTTCGGCTGGAACGGCGTGGTCGCGCCGCGCGGCGTTCCACAGGCGGTGATCAATACGCTCAACCAGCGCATGAAGGAACAGCTCGCCACCCCTGAAATCCGCCAGGCCTATCTGGCCCAGGGCGAAGAGCCCGCCTACACCACCGTCGATGAATTCGCGCGCCTGATCCGCGAGGACTACGTGCAGATGGGAAAGATGGTGAAGCTCGCCGGCATCAAGCCCGAATAGTCAGGGCGTTCAGCCGGCGAAGGCGTGCCGCGTGTCCTGCAGGACGACGATCAGTGCGTCCTCGCCTGCGGTGCCGAGGCGGTGCGGCACCTCCGGCGGCACATGCAGCGCACAATGGCGGGCAACGCGATGCACGGCGCCGTCGATTTCAGCGACGATCTCGCCTTCGGCGACAAACACGAACTGCTCGTTCGGGTGACTGTGCGCCGCACCCGGCTGTCCGCCGGCCGCGCGCATGCGCGCCACGTGCAGCGTCTCGCCGGTGACCAGATCGCCCGACCAGATGCCTGATGAAATACCTGGCGTGACCCGTGCGCTGGAGGTGCGGCCGGCTTTTTCGGCAAGCTGCGCAAAGTCGTAGATGTAGCGCGTTTTCTCGCCGGCGGTATCGCCGCGGCAGGCTGATATCAACTGCGCGGTGCTTTGCAGCGGTTCGTCGGCGCGTGTGCCGAAGCCGGGCAGAAAATTGGGGCCGTTGTATTTGCCGTCCACCGGCGGGCCGACGATGCCGTGACGCGTGTCCTTCATGGCGAAGAACACCAGATCCTCGTCGGGGCAGGCCATGCCGGTGTGCACCGCACGCGAAGGCGTGTGCAACAGCGTGCCGACCGGGGCAAACACCTGCTCACCCTCGATCTCGCCGGTCATCACGCCCTGCACGATATAGTTGATCTGTTCGTTCGGATGGGTGTGCGCCTTGGCCCCCGAGCCGCGCGCCTGGCGCCCAAGCGTGACGATCAGGTGTTTACCCGTCAGCACCGCGCCGACGGTCGAGGATTTTCCGGTAGCCAGCGTCGGCCCCGACAACAGGCGTTTGGCATCAACGCGCGCACTGGTCGGCCCCTCAGGCACGCGATCGAGCAGCGAAAAATCGTAAACGTATTGTGTGGCCGCGCCCGGCAAAACCGATGACATCGCATTGCACCCCTGCAAAATTGCATGATGTGATCCTAGCACAGGGCAATGCGGTATCCGGCCGCGCCCGCAGCAGTGTCGTGAGCGCGATATTTGCGTGTAACATTCACCAACCATGCACGCCGACCTGCACTTTCTCACCATCGCCGATGCGGCAAAGCTGATCGCCACGCGCAAACTCTCGCCGCTCGAATACACCGACGCCCTGCTCAGGCGCATTGCCGATCTTGATCCGCAACTGAACGCATTCATCACGCTGACTGCCGAGCTTGCGCGCTCGACGGCGCGCAAGGCCACCGAGGAAATCGCCGCCGGCCGTTATCGCGGCCCCCTGCACGGCATCCCGTTCGCGCTGAAGGACATCTACAACACCGCCGGCATTCTGACCTCCGGCGGCTCGAAAATCTGCATCGACAATGTCCCGTCTTTTGACGCGGCAGCGACGCAACGCATGCATGAAGCAGGCGCGGTTCTTCTCGGCAAACTGCAGACGCACGAGTTCGCGCACGGCGGGCCGTCCTTCGATCTGCCGTGGCCGCCGTCGCGCAATCCCTGGCATCTCGAACATTTCACCGGCGGCTCGTCGAGCGGCTCGGGTGCGGCACTTGCAGGCGGCCTGCTGCCGGCATCGCTCGGCTCCGACACCGGCGGATCGATCCGCGGCCCGTCATCGTTCTGCGGTCTCACCGGCCTCATGCCGACTTCCGGACTGGTCAGCCGCTACGGCGTGATGCCGAATTCGTTCACCTTTGATCATTGCGGCCCGATGGCGCGCTCGGTCGAAGACTGCGCAATTCTTCTGCAGGCCATCGCCGGCTTCGATGCACGCGATGGCGGCAGCATGCCCTGCGAGATTCCCGACTACCGCGCGGCGCTGGGAGACGGCATCAAGGGGCTGCGCATCGGCGTCTTGCGCCATTACTGGGAAAAAGACCTGCCGTCCCATCCGGACACCGGGCCTGCCATGGATGCGGCGATCGATGTCTTCAGAAAACTCGGAGCGATCGTCGAAGATACTCAGGTCCGTCCGGTGCGCGAAACCTTCGAAACCAAAATCATCGTCGGCGAAGCCGAGATCTATGCCATTCACTACGACAATCTCAAATCGCGCCCCGGCGATTTCGGCCGTGATTTTCTCGGCCGCGTATTGCCGGCCTGCCTGTTTACCGCCGCCGACTACGTGCAGGCCTCGCGCGAACACCGTCGCATCGTCAACGAGGCGCGCGCGCTTTATCAGAAATACGATGTGCTGCTGACCGCCGGCTTCGGCCCCGCGCCGCGGCTCGACATGCACAAGACCACCAACTTCTATCAGAGGGCCAGCATCTTTACGCCGTCGAACGTGACCGGCGGGCCGTCGCTCGAACTGCCCAACGGCTTCAGCGGCGTCTTTCCGCTGGGCATGCAGATCATCGGGCGCCCGTTCGACGAAGTCACCGTGCTGCGCGCCGGCCACAGTTATCAGCTCGCCACCGACTGGCACACGCGCCACCCGCAACTGTCGCCGGGCACACCGCAACCGGCGCTGGTTCCGAAAGGCAACGAGCCGGTCGCAGCCGACATGGACAACACCACGCGCGATTACATTTTGCAGACTGCGCATCGCGCGGGCCTCAGGCTTGACGACCGGCAGACTGCCATCCTGCTCGAAACCGCGCCCTATATGCTGGCGATGGCCGAGCGCATCCGCAAACCGCGCGAACGCATGGACGAACCGGCGCTGGTGTTCCGCTTTCCGTCAGGAGATTCCCGATGATTTGCCGTCTCGTCACCGCACTGATCGCATTGGCCCCGCTGTGGGCCGCCGCGCAACCCGCATGGAAACCGGAGAAAAACGTCGAAATCATCGTGCCGGCGGCGCCCGGCGCCGCTTTCGACACGACCGGCCGCACCATCCAGCGCATTCTTCAGGACCAGAAAATGCTGCCCGTCTCGAGCAGCGTGATCAACAAGGCCGGCGGCGGCGGCACCATCGCCATGAGTTACCTCAATCAGCGCCCGGGGGACGGCCACTACCTGTTTGTGATGACTGCGAGCGTGCTCACCAACAACCTGCTCGGCGTATCGAAAGACACCCATACCGACTTCACGCCGCTGGCGATGCTGTTCAGCGAATATCTCGCGTACGGCGTGCGGCCGGACTCGCCGATCAAATCCGCGCGCGATCTTGCCGAGGCCTTGCGCAAGGATCCGGCCGCTTACAGCATCGCCGTGGCCACCAGCCGCGGCGGCGCCCTGCATATCGCCACCGGCCTGGCGCTGAAGGCCGCGGGTGTCGACGTGAAGAAACTGCGCATCGTTGTTTTTAATGCCAACGCCGAATCGCTGACCGCCATGCTCGGCGGCCACGTCGATGTCGCAGTCTCGACGGTCAACAGCTTCGTGCCGCACCAGCAATCGGGCAAATTGCGCGTGATCGCTGTGTCATCGCCGCGCCGCCTCAAGGGCTTCGATGCGCCGACCTGGAAGGAACAGGGCATCAATGCCGAGTACGCCAGCTGGCGCGGCATCATGGGGCCGCGCGGCATGAGCACCGCGCAAATCGCGTGGTGGGAAGATGCTTTTGCGCGCCTGACCAAAACCGAAGAGTGGCGCCAGGACGTCGATAAAAACATCTGGGAAGTCACTTACAAGGGCAACCGCGACGCTGTCCGTGAAATGGCGCAGCACAACGACGAATTCAAACGCATCCTCGTCGATCTCGAACTCGCCAAATAGGCCGCAATACACGGCCGGCGCCGGCCCTGGCCCCGCCACGGGCCGTCCTTACCGGCGCGCGACCGGGGCAGCGACTTTGCGCGGTCTGGATTAAAATCGCGCCACAGGCTCACTTGAGGAAATCAAAATGCGTACACGCAAATTTCTGCTTATCGCTGCCGCCGCAGGCATGCTCGCCGCGCCTCTGGCACAGGCCGCGCAAACCAGCTTTCCGGAAAAACCGATTCGCCTGGTCATCGGCAGCGCGCCGGGCTCCGGCCCCGACATTATTTCGCGCGCGCTGGCCGACCGTCTCTACGGCGCCTGGGGCCAGCGTGTAGTGGTCGACTCGCGGCCCGGTGTCGCCGGCGTGCTGAGTGCGGACCTCGTGCTGCGCTCCCCGGCCGACGGCTACACCTGGATGATGCTGACCTCGCAACTGCTGGTCGCCACCGCGGTGTATCCGAACGTGAAGTTCAATCTCGAAAAAGACTTTACCTCGCTGAGCCTGATCGGCACGACATCGTTCGTGCTGGTCGTCAATCCGGAAATTCCGGCCAAATCGATCAAGGAACTGATCGACTACGCGAAAAAGACGCCGCTCAAATACGGCTCGGCCGGCACCGGCGCTTCCGAACATCTGTCCGGTGTTCTGTTCACCAAACTGACCGGCACCGACATGCTGCACATCCCCTACAAGGGTGTGGCCGAAGCCATGGCAGCCACCATGGGCAAGGAAGTGAACCTGACCTATGGCGTGGTGCCTGCAGTGGTCGGCGCGGTGCAATCGGGCCGCGTGCGCGCACTCGGCGTGACCGGCCCGCGACGCAGCCAGTTGCTGCCCGATGTGCCGTCGATTTCCGAAGCGATTCCCGGCTACCAGACGCTGGCCTGGTACAGCGTCGTTGCGCCAACCGGCGTCCCCGAAGCCGTCCTGGCCAAAGCCAGTGCCGAGATCGCGAAGGCTGTGAAAGACCCGCAGTTCGGCGAACAGTTGAAAGGCCTCGGCCTCGAAATCGCCGGCAGCGACCGTGCGGAACTCGATAAATTCCGCGCCGGACAACGCAAATCGATCACCGAAATCGTCAAGATTTC
>CAZVDN010000069.1:0-12892 GCA_964625665.1 uncultured Streptomyces sp.
AGCATGAGAACCTCCGGTTGGCATTGCGAACTGCTGCTGTAAACGGAGGCGCGCGCGGAACGGGGTTAATGCCGCAGAAAAAAATTCCCCGGACATTTCTGCGCCGGCGCGGATTGCAGTATGCTTCGCCCGCGATCATGATGAAAAAAGCCAAACCGAATCCGGCACGCAGCGCCGGCAATGACGCCGGCGCCAAACCGGCCATGCCGGTGCCGCCGCGCCGCGGCCCGGCGGCCTCGCGCAATCCGAACCTCAACCACCAGACGCGCCAGGTCCTTGCCCAGCATTACCGCGCCAAATACGGCGTGAAATAGCGGCGTCAAATAACGAATCCACATGCTCGCCTACCGACACCAGTTTCACGCAGGCAACTTCGCCGACGTCTTCAAACATGCGCTGCTGGCCCAGCTGGTGCTGGCGATGACGCGCAAGGACAAGCCGTTTTTCTATCTCGACACCCACGCCGGCATCGCGCAATACGATCTGCTGCACGAATGGGCGCAGAAAAATGCCGAACACAAGGACGGCGTGGCGCGCGTCTGGGGCCGCGACGACGTGCCGTCCGAAATGCAGCCTTACTTCGACGCGCTGCGCGCGGAGAACCCCGGCGGCATGCTGCGTTTTTATCCCGGCTCGCCGGCGATCGTGCGCCGGCTGATCCGCCCGATCGACCGCATGGTGCTTACCGAACTCAACCCGAAGGACTGCGAAGCGCTCGCCGCGCTCTATGCGCGCGACCGCCAGATCACGGTTGAACTCGCCGACGGTTACGGCGCGCTGAACGCACACTTACCGCCGAAAGAACGCCGCGGCCTGATCTTCATCGATTCGTCCTTCGACCGCGCGCGCGAATTCAAGCGCCTCGCCGACGGCCTCATCCTCGCGCACCGCAAATTCGCCACCGGTGTTTACGCGCTGTGGTATCCGCTGATGGATCCGGCGTCGATGCGTTCGTTCGAGCGCAGCCTCGTCGCCACCGGCATCCGCAAGATCCTGCAGATCGAGATCAACGCCTTCGGTGTGGACTGGACGCTCGGCATGCGCGGTTGCGGCATGGTGATCGTCAACCCGCCCTACGGCTTCGATGCAGTGGCGCAGGCGATCACCGGCTGGCTGCAACCGCTGCTCGCCAACGGTGCGGTGCCGCCCTGGCAGGTGAGCTGGCTGGTGCCCGAATAGGCGGCGCCGCGCAGCGCCGTATCGAAGGCGCTTGATATGAGAAGATTGCAGCTCATTCGAGCCGGAGTCCGCGCATGAACCCGTCGTCCAATCACAAGTTGCCGGTGCCCTGCGGCGCGCATCTCGTCGCGCGCGCCCTGCAACGCCACGGCGTCGAACTGATGTTCGGCCAGAGCCTGCCTTCGGCGCTCTATCTCGTCACGCCGGAATTCGGCATTCGCCAGATCGCCTATCGCGAAGAAAACGCCGGCGCGGCGATGGCCGACGGTTACGCGCGCGCCTCCGGCAAGGTCGCCGTGGTGACCTCGCAAAACGGCCCGGCCGCCGCGCTGCTGGTGGCTGGGCTGGCCGAAGCGTTAAAGGCGTCGATCCCGGTGGTTGCGCTGGTGCAGGACGTGCGCCGCACACAGACCGACAAGAACGCATTTCAGGACCTCGATCACCCAGAACTCTTCCGCGCCTGCAGCAAATGGGTCAAACGCGTGCCGCAGCTCGCGCGCATCGACGATTACATCGACATGGCGTTCACTGCGGCGGCGAGCGGCCGTCCGGGCCCGGCCGTGCTGCTGCTGCCGCAGGACCTGCTGGTCGAAGCGGCGGCCAATGTAGAAAGCACGGCGCGCACGGCGAACCTCGGCCATTACCCGCTCGATCGCACGCTCGCCGATCCGGAAAAAATCGCGCAGGCCGCCTTGTGGCTCGCCACCGCGAAAAATCCGCTGATCGTCGCCGGCGGCGGCGTGCACATCTCGGGCGCGCAGGAAGAACTCGCGCAGTTGCAGGAGGCCGCCGGCATTCCGGTGGCAACTACCGTGATGGGCAAGGGCGCGGTCGATGAACGCCATCCGCTGTCGATGGGCGTGATCGGCTACTTCATGGGCAAGGGCAGCCGCACCCAGCACCTGCGCGGCCTGATCGACAGCGCCGACGTCGTGCTCTTCGTTGGCGACCGCACTAACCAGAACGGCACCGATTCGTGGACACTGTTTCCGAAGACGGCGCGCTATATTCATATCGACGTCGACAGCCAGGAAATCGGCCGCAACTACGAAGCGCTGCGCCTGAACGGCGATGCCAAACTCACACTCGCCACACTGGCGCGCGCATTTGCCGGCATCGATCCGGCCACGCGCCGCGCGGCGCGCAGCGGCGTTGAACAGCTCATCGGCGTGGCGCACCAGCGCGCTGCCGCCGAAGCGCTGCCGCGGCTTAATTCCGAAGCGGTGCCGATCCGCCCCGAGCGCCTGATGCGCGAGCTCGATGCCGTGTTGACTGAAGACGCGCTGGTGGTCGCCGACGCGAGTTATGCGCCGATCTGGTGTGCGAATTATCTGGTGGCGCGTCGCGCCGGCCAACGCTTCCTCGCCGGCCGCGGACTCGCCGGACTCGGTTGGGGCCTGCCGGCGGCACTCGGCGCCAAACTCGCCGCGCCGAACAAAAACGTGTTTTGCGTCACCGGCGACGGCGGCTTCGCGCATGTCTGGGCCGAACTCGAAAGCGCCAAGCGGCTCGGCATCGCCGTCACTGTGATCGTGCTTAACAATCAGATCCTCGGTTATCAGCAACACGCCGAGGACGTGCAGTACGGCGCGCACACCGACGCCTGCGCGCTGTCGCCGGTCGATCACGCCGCCATTGCGCGCGCCTGCGGTTGCAATGGAGAGCGCATCGAACAGCCGGGCGATTTCGCACCGGCGCTGGCGCGCGCCATCGCGTCGAACGTCACCACGGTGCTCGATGTCATCATCGATCCGCTGGCCTATCCGCCGTTATCGCTTTACGAGGGAAAACTTGATTATTAGCCTCACGCGCGCGCTGAGCGTCGCGCTGGTCATTGCCAACGCAGCATTCGCTGCATCGAACGATTACCCCTCGAAGCCGGTGCGCCTGCTGGTGCCGTTCCCGCCGGGCGGCGGCGCCGATGCGATGGCGCGCATCATCACGCCCAAACTCACCGAACGCATGGGCCAGACCTGGGTGGTGGACAACCGCGGCGGTGCCGGCGGCAACATGGCCACCGAAGTCGTCGCCACCGCGCAGCCCGACGGCTATTCGGTGCTGCTCGGCTTCAACACCGCGCTGGCCGCCAATCCGGCGCTCTACAAACTGCCGTTCAACGTGCTGCGCGATCTGCAACCGGTGACCAAACTGGCCGGCGGGCAATACGTGCTGGTGCTGCATCCGTCGGTGGCGGCGCAAACGCTCAAAGACTTCATCGCGCTGGCCAGGGCGCAGCCGGGCAAACTCAATTATTCCTCGGCCGGCATCGGCAGCCCGCTGCATCTGGCCGCCGAGATGTTCAAGTTCCGCACCGGCGTGAATCTGGTCCACGTGCCCTACAAGGGCGGCGGGCCGGCCGCTGCCGCGGGCCTCGCCGGCGAAGTGCAGGTCGTGTTCGGCAGCGTGGTCGCGACCTTGCCGCAGGTGAAGGCGGGGCGCCTGCGCGCGCTTGCACTGACCGGCTCCAAGCGTTCATCGGTGATGCCCGACATTCCGACGCTCGCCGAATCGGGTTTTCCCGGCTTCAACGTCACTTCGTGGTACGCGTTTTTGCTTCCGGCCAAAACGCCGCGTCCGGTTGTGATGCGTTTGTATGATGAAGCACTGCGCGCATTGAAACTTCCGGAAGTGCAGGAGGCGCTGTCGCGCCAGGGCCTCGAAATCGAAACCAGTGCCAGCCCTGAAGCGTTCGCCGCGGAACTCAAGGAAGAATCGGCAGCATGGGCGCAGGTCATCAAATTGGCAGGCATCAAGGCCGATTGAACGATAGTGGTTTTTCGCTGTTCGTGAGGTGAGGATTTCATTTTCCGATCACCGTATTAGCAGGTCCCTGCCCCCGTTCACGGGGGAAGGACAGGATGGGGGCGCTCCAGCGCCTGCAGAATCACCGCAAGCACCGACTCGGTATTCAACAACACATCGTTGTCCCAAAAACGCAGCACGTGATAACCGCGCCCGGCGAGTTCACGATCACGACGCGCATCATATTTCTGCTGCGCCAGATGCTGACCGCCATCCACCTCAATGACTACCTTTGCCTCGACACAGGCGAAATCGGCGATGTAATTGCCGATCGGCACCTGCCGTCGAAATCGAAATCCCGCCAACTGCCGATTGCGCAGAAAGTGCCAAAGATGCCGTTCGGTGGCAGTTGACGACTTTCTCAGCGATATGGCGTGGCGTTGAGCGGTGACGTGTCGCATCGGCAGATTATGGATATGGGGGAAAAGGACAATTGCAGCCTATGGCGTTATTGCGCCTAGCGTCAAGAGATCGGCGACGCGTTAAAATTGTGCAGATGAGTGCGACTCATATTGCGCCCCCATCCTGTCCTTCCCCCGCGTTGCGGGGGCAGGGACCTGCTAACAGGCGCATACGCTGAAACGCAAAAACGCAAAACGCAAAAACGCATGACCGAAAACATTTACTGGGTGCTTGAACTCGACGTCCGCGCCGGCGGGCTCGAATTGTTTCGCGCGCTGATGCTGGAGATGGTGGCCGCGGCGAACCGCGAGCCGGGCACGCTGAATTACGAATGGAATATCAGCGCCGACGGTCGCGTTTGCCATATCTACGTGCGTTACCGCAATTGCGCCGCGGTGATGGACCACATGGCGAGCTGGGACGGCAATTTTTCGAAACGCTTCACCGCGCTGGCAACGATCACGCGCATGTCGGTCTACGGCGCACCGGATGCAGAGGTCAAGGCGGCGCTCGATCCCTACGGCCCGGTCTACTACGAACAGTTCGGCGGCTTTCACCGCTGAACAGCGCGCTCAGCGGGGCTGGGTCGCCTGCGCGATGTGCTCGCGCAACACCTCGAGGTCTTTGCGTTCGCTGCGCACGCTGAAGTGGGCGCCGTCGGCGTCGGCCCGTTCCTCGATCACCTGACAGACCGCGAACAGCTCGCCGCGCAACTGCTGCGCCGACCACGGCAGGAACAGCTCCGCCTTGACCAGCCGTTTGCCGAAAAACGTGCGGATGGTTTTGCGCAGCTTGTCGACGTCGTCGGTATTGATCGCGCTCATGACGATGCACTTCGGGTATTGCGCGCGCAGCGCTTTGGCGCGCGCGCGTTGCGTCTTGGCGTCGCCGACGCGGTCGATTTTGTTGAAGACGCGCAGGCGCGGCACTTCGTCGGCGCCGATTTCCTTGAGCACGCTGTCGGTCACCTCGAGCTGGCGTTCGAAACCGGGGTCGCTGGCGTCGATGACGTGCAGCAGCAGCGAGGCTTCGGCCGCTTCTTCGAGCGTGGACTTGAACGAGGCGACCAGATCGTGCGGCAGGTTCTTGATGAAACCGACGGTGTCGCTGACCAGCACGCGCGGCACGCCTTCGGGCAGCAGCGTGCGCACCGTGGTATCGAGCGTGGCGAAGAGCTTGTTGGCGACCAGCACTTCGCTGCCGGTCAACGCGCGCATCAGCGTCGACTTGCCGGCGTTGGTGTAGCCGATCAGCGCCACGCGCGCGAGGCTTTCGCTGTGCTGGCGGCGCGCGCGCTGCGTCTGCCGTTCGAGATCGAAGGCGATGATTTCGTCTTTGAGTTCGGCGATGCGGTCGCGGATTTTCGCGCGCTCGGCTTCGCCCGCCGCTTCGCCGGCGCCGCGGCCGCCGACACCGCTCCTTTGCCGCCCCTGCGGGCCGGCGAGTTTGGCTGCCTCGCGCAGGCGCGGCGCCAGATAACGCAGGCGCGCAATTTCGACCTGCGCACGCGCCGCGTTCGAGCGCGCGTGGCGGTGAAAGATTTCGAGAATGACCATGGTGCGGTCGAGCACGTCGCAGCCGATTTCGTTTTCGAGGTTGCGCGCCTGTGACGGCGAAATCTCGTGGTCCACCAGCACATAGGCAGCGCGGCGCTGATCGCCGCTGGCGGCTGCTTTGGCGGCCTTGGCCGCTTCGCGTGCTTCGGCGAGCCCGTGGCGCGCAATGCGCCGCTCTTCGTTTTTTTCGGCGCGCGTGGTGGCCACGCTGGCCTCGGGCGCGTCTTCTTCGGCGTCCCCGGCTTGTTCAACTTCTTCCTCGCCCTGGATGAAGCGTTTCAGCTCTTCGCGTTTGCCGGTGCCCAGATAGGCAGTCGCATCGAAACTGCTGCGCTTCTGCGTAAAGGTCGCGATGACTTCGAAGCCCAGCGTTTTCGCCAGTTCGCGCAGTTCATCGAGCGATGATTCGAGTTCGGCGTCGCTGACGTTCGGCAGTTGCACCGCGGCGACGACGGCGCGCGGCCGCGGGTTTTTCACTTCATTGGACATGCAGGGCAGGCTTTTTGTGAGGGCGGGGGCGAATAGTACGCCAAAGCAGCCAATTCGGCTGGGCTTATCCGAACAGCCATTGATGCAACAGCCGGCCCGGCATGAAGGCAAACGCGCCGGCAACGAGAAAGCCGAACACATACATGCCGATCATGTTGGCCTTGTGCGTTTTGATGTCGCCGCGGCGCGCGGCGCGCCAGGCAATGATGGCGCCGATGATGACGTTCAGGCTCAGCAGATGGATGAAACCAAAATGGCCGAAGAAGCGCGACCCGACCTCGGCCGGCATGAACAGCGTGGTGGCCGAGGTAAACAGGATCAGGCACAGAAACAGTTTGCCCAGCAGCTTGTGGCTGTCCGTGCCTTTTCTACGCAGCAGGAGGACCGTGGCCAGCAGGAAGGCGGGCACGACGGTAAAAAGATGCACGTAGGAAAGCTGAAGATAAGACATTTTCTGACTGCGCCGGGCGCGACCCGGCGGCGCGTTATTGGCCCGATTCCGGAATTACGATGACCGAATCATCGCGGTTGCCCCATTCGCCCCAGGCACCGACATAGTTTTTCACATTCGGGTAACCGAGCGACTTCAGCGCGATCAGCGTGCTGGCCGAGCGGTAGCCGCCGTGGCAGACGGGAATGACGGTCTTGTCCGGCGTCACGCCTTTTGAAACGTACAACGCGCGGATTTCGTCCGGCGAACGGAAGGCGCCGTTGGCGTCGAGATGATCGCGCCAGAACACATGCACCGCGCCGGGTATTGTGCCGACGCGCCGCGCGCGTTTTTCGGTGCCGCGGTATTCGGCTTCGCGCCGCACATCGACGATCACCGTGCCGTCATCGCCGATGGCCTTGTGCACATCGAAGCGTGTGGCCAGCAGATCGAGGTTCTGCTTGCCCTTGAACGGCGGCGGCGTCGGCGGTGCTTTGGTCGGATCGACGGGCGGTGGTGCCTTCGTCAGCTGCACGAGGCGGTTGCCCGCCGCCGTCCACGCCGTGGTGCCGCCATCGAGGATCTTCACGTCCGGGTGCCCGAGCACCGCCAGCAGCCAGACCGCGCGCGCCGCGCGTTCGCCCGACTCGTGATCGTAAATCACCACCGGCTTGTCGAGGCTCACGCCGCGGCTGCCGAAGAGCGTGCGGAACAGCGTGAGGAAGGCCTGCAGCGGCGCCTCGGAAGAATCGCTGAGGCTCACGCCGTAGATATCGACATGCCCGCTGCCCTCGATATGCCCGACCGCAAAGTCCTCGGCGGGGCGCAGGTCGATCAGGGTGACGGATGAGCGGCGTTCGCGCAGTTCAGCGGCGGTGATCAGGTAGCGGCGGTCGGGGAAGTTGGTGTTTGTCATGGGGGCTGGTCCGAGATGGATATCTCGATTGATTATGACGCGATTACGAATGTTGGGCTTCCTTCGTCAGCCCAACCTACCGCGCTGCGCTCTCATACTCACTCGTGTGCAGTATGTTGATAGGACTCAGACGCGGTCTAGCCATTGAAGATCGAAAAGCACCGGTCTGCCATTAGTTTGAACGCTCGTGAACTCTGGAAAATCTGCAACCGGACAAAAGACGAACATGACGTTCTCGTAATCGAAAGAAAGGTTACCGGCGTAACGCCATTCGCGCTCATGGGTTGCATCGAAGGACTCGTTGATCACGTTTACGTAGGGATGTAACTGCGGCGGAATGAAATTAAAAACGCTACGCGGAAACTTCTCGCCGTTCCTAGTGAACGATGCCTTAAGTAGCGAAGTCCTGAGATTGATACATGGATTTGCACCACACTCGAATAGATAATCCCTATCGAACGCGACGCCATATTTTGCGCTGAAAACTTCGCGGTGCGCTTTTAGTCCCTCTAACGTACTTTCCGTAAAGCATACCGCCTTTGAATTGGCGGGGGCGTCAAAGGCGCTCGTGATTGGGTTGAATAGATTGGCATCAGTAGCGCTATACCAGCCAACGGAGCTAGCTTGGAGTAATGGCACAGGCCGAGCAGATCCTAGCGAAAGGATGCTCTTAAGTATCGCTTTGGCATCGGCGTCCGACCTGCCTTCATGCTGCCGAATGAGGTGTGTGAGGAGAAATGAGCAGTCCGCACTGAGCTTTGCAAGTTCCCGCGCCATTTCGGCGTTTGCCTTAGGCATTCACGTCTCCTAGTGCTAATAGGCGCAGTGTAACTTTTCTTGTCAAAAATGGCTTGATCAGTCAGGTCGATATCATCAATAAGTTTGCCATTTCACTTGAAGCAACAATCCTACACGGCGCCGGCCGCGTCTTGCGCCGCGCCAGCACCAGCAGCGCCTTGTCCTTCGTAACCAGATAATCCGCACCGCAGTCGCGCGCGAGTTCAAGAAATTTCTGATCGTCGGGGTCGCGGCATTTGGGCAGTGGTGACGTTTCTGCTGTCGATGCAGAAGGGGGCGGTGTGCGCACCAGTGCGTTAAACGCGGTGAGGCAGGCCTTTTGCGTTTCCGCATCGAGCGACCGCTTCCCCAGATCGTAATTCAACACCGCAATCAGTTCGCGCGTGCAGGCCTCATCCGAAAAGATTTCAATCATGCCGCCGGCCTGCGCGCGTTTGAGCGGCGCAATGCTCGGGTCGTCGAAGGCCAGCCAGTCGAGCCAGACGTTGGTGTCGAGCACCAGCCGCAGCGGCGCGGCGGCGCTCACCGCTTGAGCAGCACCGAACGCGGATCGCGCGGGCGCCAGCGGCCGGAATCGACCTGCTGCAAAAATTCCGACAGCATCAGGTTGAAGAGCGCGGGTTCTTCGGTGTTGACGGTGTGGCCGGTGCCGGGGCAGATCCATAGCCGCGCGTTGGGGCAGGTCTGTTTGAGAAACACACCGGGCTCGACGCAGTTGTCGTCTTCGTCGCCGGCGATGATGAAGAGCGGCAGTTTGGCTTTTTTCAGTTTCGGGCCGAGCTGATAGATGGTCGGCCGTTTGGCCTGCACGCCGCGCTGGGTGTTGGCGAGGCCCTGCGCGGAATGTTCTTCGTTGTAGCGCTGGAATTCGGCGTAGCCGCGCGGGTCTTTCAGCGATTGCGTCACGCGCCCGGCGGCGATGCTGCCGGTGCGCGCGGCGCGCGGCATGCCCAGCGTTTCGAAACGCCGCGCATTGGCTTCGGTGCCGAGCAGGAAGGCTTTGCGCAAATGCGGATGCGAACCGGCGCCGGCACCGACCGAGGTGATCGAGCGCGCGCGTGCGGTGTGGCGGATACCGAAATTCAGCGCGGATGCTGCACCCATCGAGCAGCCGACGACATGTGATTTGCCGAGCTTCAGCTGCTTCATCAGATCGGCGATGTCATCGACGACGATGTTCTGCGAATACTTCGCCACGGATTTCGGTACATCGGAGGGCGGGTAACCGCGCGCGTTGAAGGCCACGCACTGATAACGCCGACTGAAGTAACGCATCTGCGCTTCCCAGCTGCGGTAGTCGCCGGAAAATTCGTGCACGAAGACAATCGGCGTGCCGCGGCCGGCGCTTTCGTAATAGATTTTTGTGCCGTCGCGGGTGGTGGCGTAGGGCATGGCGTCCTCCTCAACGTTGTTTTCGGCAAGTCTAAACCCTCCGCCGCGCTGCCGTCGCGTTTCCTGTTAGCATGCCTGCCACAACAATCCTGGAGGAGGACTTGTGAAAGCCATCAAAACAAGCTTTGCCCTGTGTGCGGCGCTGCTGTTGCCGGCCGCCGCCTTTGCCCAGACCAAATATCCCGCCAAGCCGCTGCGATTGATCCTGCCGTTCGCTGCCGGCAGCGCCGTCGACGCACTGGCGCGTCTTTATGCACAGCGCATCACCGAAAGCTGGGGCCAGCAGGTGATCGTCGATAACCGCGTCGGCGCCAACGGCATCATCGGCATGGAAGCGATCGCGCGCGCGCCGGCCGACGGCTACAGCATCGGCATGGGCAACATTGCCACGCTCACCATCAACCCCGCGTTGTATCCGAAGCTGCCCTACGATTCGTTGCGCGATTTCATTCCGGTGTCGCTGACGGCGACTATCGGCAATTGTTTGATCGTGCATCCTTCGCTGCCGGTGAAAAGCGTGCCCGAACTGGTGGCGCTGGCGAAAAAGCGGCCGGGCGAACTGATTTACGCCTCGGGCGGTGTCGGCAGCGCGCAGCACATTCCGATGGAACTGCTGCAGTCGATGTCCGGCATTCGTTTGATGCACATCGCCTACAAGGGCATCACGCCGGCGTTCAACGACGTCATGGCCGGCCAGGTGCTGATGGCGGTGACCGGCATTTCGCAGTCGCTGCCTTATCACCGCAACGGGCGCTTGCGCATGATCGGCACCACCGGCGTCAAGCGCGCGCTGGCCACGCCGGATGTGCCGACCATCGCCGAGCAGGGGCTTGCCGGTTACGAAGCCGATTCATGGACCGGCGTGCTGCTGCCGCGCGGCGTGCCGCCCGACATCGTGGCGCAGTTGCAGGCCGAAGTCGTGCGCATCACCAATCTGCCGGACACCAAAGAGCGCCTGACGGCAGCCGGTTTCGAAACCGTCGGCAGCACGTCGGAAGCGTTTGCCGCGCTGATCAAAAACGATCTGACGCGATTGGGCAAGGTGATCCGCGAGGCCAACATCCGCGCCGAATAGGCGGCAGCCGCGGTTCAGTTGTCGTTTGAGACGACCGGCGCGGTGCCGTGCTCGCGCGTATGCGCGCGCAGGTCGGCGATGATTTTGAGGCCGATCAGCAGGGCGACCGCCGGCGCGGTGGATTGCACCAGCATGACGATCATGCCGCCGAAAATCAGCGTCAGGTGCAGAACAACGATGCGTTTGTAGGGCGCCATCATCAGGGTGCCGACCTTTTCGCCGCGATACTCACCGCGGCCGATGAAGTTCAGCGCGAACGACACGGCGTGGCTGAAAAACAGCGCGCCGGCCACCAGCCAGAGCGGTTTGTAGAGTTCCAGCAGTGCGCTCAGTGCGGGCGTTGCGGTTGTCCCGGACGGGCCGGCGACGAAGAAGCTGTAGAGAATTACGAAATGTGCGGCCATGAATCCGCCGTAATGCCCGGCGAAAAACGGCGCGGCAAACACGGCCTTCCAGCGGCCGACGACGGCCATTTTCAGCAGCGTGAAAAAACCGATGATCGCGCTTTCGCTCCAGAACAACACCATGATCTGCGTCAGCGTGATGTGTCCGCTGACGACGCCGAACAGCGGCAGCAGGTTGGCGAAGATCAGCGCCAGTGACGACGGCGCGGTCAGCGGCAGCGGTTGCAGTTCCGGCAGATCGACCGGCGGCATGAAAGCAGGCGCAGCAGCCGGTGTTTCGACCTGCGGCGCTGCGGCAGGGCCCGGACGCATAAAGCGTTGCAGGCGCGCCAGCACGCGTTCGGCTTCGGCGTGCGCTATTCCGAGGCTCACCGGTACATCGCCGACGCCGTAGCTGAATTTCAGGTCGAATTTGCCGGCCTGATTGGGGTTGTCCTCGATGCGCAGGTTATGGATTGCCGCCTGTTCGTATTCGGCGATCATTTTCAGCGGGCCGATGCTGACGACGGCGATCAGCGCATCGCGCGACACGCGCAGCGACTTGCGCATGAACAGCGCGGCGACGGTGGCCAGCCCGAGCAGTATCGTGGCGACCGACCAGCCGAGCACCCAGCCGCCGAGAAAAATCGTTGAGCCCAGATCGAAGACGCTGCGCAGCGGATGTTCGGAAATCAGCTGGCGCACTGCCGACCACCAGGCGGCGGCGAACGCGGCAAAAATCGCCGCGATGATGAAACCGGCAAGGTATTGCCGCTTTTCAGGCAGCTCGACCGGATAGGCTCCGGCGGTGTCGTCGGTCAGCGTGATGCGCCAGCGCGCGGGGCGTGCGAGAGCCATGCAGTCAGTTTAGCGCATTGCCGCCGCATCGCATTGCGCCGCCCGGAGGGCGCGTGTAGCATCGGTGCCCCGTCGAACCCACGCGAGGAGCAGGCCATGGCCGACACCATCAACACGCTGTTTCATTTCTCGTTCGCCGTCGATGATCTGGCGCAGGCGCGGAAGTTTTACGGCGAAATTCTCGGTTGCCCCGAAGGCCGCGACATGCCGGGCCGCGCCGATTTCAATTTTTTCGGCCATCACATCGTGGCGCATCTGTCGCCGAAAGATGTTTATGGCGAAGAAGGCGGCAAGGTGGCGCGCGGCGTCACGCCGATCCATCACTTCGGCGCCGTGGTGCCGCTCGAGCAGTTCCGGAAAATCGAGAAGGCGATGGTTGACGCCGGCGTCGATTTTCTCGAGAAGCCGGAAATCCGCCAGCAGGGCACGGCGCGCGAACAGATGCTGATGCTGGCGCGCGACGGCTGCGGCAATATCGTCGAATTCAAGGGGCTGCGCAACATCACCGATGTCTATGCCGTGCCCGAGCGCTCGACCAAAGGTCCGGCGCAGCCGGTGATCGGCTGATTTTGGCCATGAATGGAGTTTCAATGAACCAATGCTTCAAGCGCG